>JAGCIP010000026.1 GCA_017648525.1 Clostridia bacterium | reverse complement strand
GCAATTCTTCCGTCCAACGAGTTTGTCTATTAGAAGTGAGTTTAACTCGCATAGGATAGTTGGCGTGTTCTTTTACGCTTGAAACGTCCGTAAATATATACTTTGTATTTTCGTACTCTGCGGGTGCTAAACCTAAAAGACAACACAAGGTCTTGCCCCTAAAGTTAAAGCGTGCAATCGGCAGGCTACCTTTTTTGAACGATATTTGTTTTTTGCTTTCAATGGCTCTAACGCCTTGTATTCTAGCGATAAAGTCGGTTAGTTTTTGATACCTATCTTTAATTAAGTCGTCGGCATCTTCTAACTTTTCTTTAAACGTTCTAAAATCTTTTCTTTCGGGATAAACGTTCGTTACGTCGGTTTCTTCGCCAACTTCTTGGTTAACGATAGCAACGACTTCATTAACGACGACTTCGTTATTTTTTTGTGCCAAAAGTATAATTTGATAACGTTTTTCTCTTTCTTTTTTAATCTTCTTTTCAAGAATAGGCGTTGCAATCAAAGCGCCTAAAACTAACATTATGCAAAGCCAACCCGCAGGTGATTGCATAAATAATACGAAACTACCCACGAAAGGAATTCTAATTCCACGATAAACGCCTTGCATTTGTTCGTATTTAACAGGGAAAATATCAGGGCGGTCGTTGGCATCACCTTGTAAAAGAAAATATCTTTCGTTAGGTTGCTTTTCATTTGGCTCTTCAATGCCAACTATACGGTGAATAACGTAAGCGTCGTCAACAGCGTAAACGACAATGTCGTATAGTTTAAGTTCTTCTTCTTTTGGTAAATGGTGAGTAATAATAAGGTCAAACGCTTGAATTTGGTCGTTAATATCGTTTTCAAATAAATATTCGTTCTTTTGGTTTTTGGTTGCCATTGATGCGGTCTTTACAACTTTTATAGATGGAATTCCGTTTGGCGCTTTATCCTTGGTTAAACCAACGTATAATGAAAAAACAAAAAAACAACAGAGAATTCCCGCTACGATACAGTTAAAAACGTTTACCAAAATAGTGCCAACGCCGTTCGGCTTGACACTAGTTTGTTTTTCTTTAATTATATCGTCGTCTTCTAATCCGTGTCTTATCATTTTCAAGGTCATTTTTACTATGATTGCGACAACCGAAATAAAGATTGACGCAAGCAGTAAAAAGACGAAAAGGCACAAGACGAATACGTAAATTTGAAAACCCGTCATTAGCACTCCCTAAAAGGGCGTTAACCCACACTAATGTATGGGTTAACGTTAATTAGTTTTTTATTAAAAAATTATGCGTTGGCAGGGTTAACTTGTTGTTGACCACTTTGATCGCCGTCAGAAACAGTGATAGAAATGTTACCGTTACCAAGCGCTGTGTTGAACGTATCGTATTTAGCCTTGGTGTCTAAATTGAAAGCAGTTAAGTTAACATGTTCCAAGAATTGTTCTGCAGTAACTGTGTAAGAGAATACGCCGTCTTCACCCTTTGTCCAAACGATTTCGTGACCTTCTGCGTGGTCTGCATCAAGAACAATAATATCTCTTGGTCCTTGACCGTGTCCGTCGTCGTAAGTCCAGCTGGGATTAGTAAGTCCCAAAAACCAAGTAGATTCAACCGCATTGTCTTTAACGGCTTTGTCTGCAAAGGTGTTAGGCGTAAAGGTAATAAGAATTGAACCTTCTGCCTTTAACGACGTGGTGTGAGATGTGCCTTCCGCAGGGTCAATCGTCAACACTAAACTGTTTGAGATTTTATACGAACCGTTTGAGTTAGAGTAAGCAACTTCGGTAAGGTTCATGGTCATGTTAACGGTTTCATCCGCAACGTCCGTGCTGTTAAGATACACCCAGTTTGCATATACGCCACCGATTGTTACGCATAAAATCATTGCAATTAACAAACTTAATTTTTTCATTTTTTTGTTCTCCTTTCTTAATTGAATAAATTAAATAATTTATTTGATAATGTGATTATACATCTCAATTTGCTTTTTGTCAACGCTTTTTTAATGTTTTTTATAAACACCATATATAAACCTTATACCATTTTTGAAAATTCCTTTTGTAACCTAACAATAATCCTTTTTTCTAATCTTGATATATAACTTTGTGAAATTCCCAGCATATCGGCAACTTCCCTTTGTGTTTTTTCTTCCCCGCCGTTAAGTCCGTATCGTAGTTCCATAATTTCCCGCTCTCTATCGTTAAGTTTAGTTAGCGCAACGCCAAGTAGTTCGGTTTCAACGCCGTTTTCTATGCGTTTATAAACAACGTCCCCGTCCGTGCCCATAACGTCGGAAAGCATTAGTTCATTACCTTCCCAATCGGTGTTTAACGGCTCGTCAAAAGAAATTTCACTCTTTTGCTTAACCGTGCGCCTTAAATGCATTAAAATTTCATTTTCTATACACCTAGATGCGTACGTCGCAAGTTTTATGTTTTTATCGCTATTAAAAGAGCCTACCGCCTTTATTAATCCTATCGTTCCAACCGAAACCAAATCGTCTAAATCCACCCCTGTGTTTTCAAATCGGCGAGCAATATACACAACCAAGCGAAGATTGTGCTCAATAAGGTCGTCTCGCACCTGCTTGTCCCCGTTAGAAAGCCTTGAAACCATTTCTATTTCTTCTTCCGCCGTGTAAGGCGACGGCAATACTTCGCCCCCGCCTATAAACCGCAAAAGATTTTGTGAAAGCGTGAACTTTTTAAGAAATTTTTTTAGCCTTTTTATCAAACTTATTTTCATAATTACTCTCCATTAGCGCAGGGTGTAAAATTAAGTCGTAACCATCCCCCACGCACCCTTTTACTAAACACAAGGTTACGTTATTATATATATTCTTTTGTCCATTATTATATATCTCGATTTTCTCTAACTTTACGCAAAAATTTTCACTTGTTTGATTAACCGTGTCAACGTTTATTTTCTTTAATTTAATAACGGCTAGCCTTTCTTTAACCACTTGCATAAAGGTGTGCTTTTCGCAAAAAATAACAGGGCTATCCCCGTCGTAAACGCCGTTTCCCGTGTCGTAAAATCCGTTAAGTTTTATTTCATTTCCGCCAAAAAACACCCCGCACTCCACCGTTAAACAAGCAACGTCTTTTCTTCTGTAAAGATAGGTCGCCACCGACCTTAATCCCTTTATCACTAAATACACGGGTATAATCATAAACGCTATACTTGTTTCTGTTGAATAATCGATATTTAGTAACGAATACACCCCTGTTATAGCCCCGCCCGTGATAAAAGTATATGCAAAGAACACCGCCACGTTTATGAAATAACTTCTGACTGAATTAAAAGGATGCGCAAGTAAAACTATAAAAAATCCCGATAGAACTTTTAACAGCACCGAAAGTAAAGCGTGACTTTCTAATAAAGGGTATAAAAGGGCCACCATAGCCCCGAAAAAAGCGCAAAATAAAAGCCTACCTTTTCCCACTTTAATTGCGGTGAGAGAAAAGGTGGCTTTAAGTAGCAGATAATCTATAACCAAATTATCAATTAAAACGTATTCAACGTAAACGGTCATCTCTCTCCCCCGTGCATAAGATTTTAACACGGAAATAAGAGCCGTTTAGGTGTTATTTTTTTGTTTTATAATTTATTTTGTAGAATAAGTTAATAAGTTTGCGCCTATCACGGCGCTTTACGTTAACCACAAAAACGGATTAGATGCGAGCAGGTCAAGGCAGGCGACTATTTCGTCGGGGCGTGTACTTTTTGTACAACCCAAGAAACACGGAGCGTAACGCAGAGATGCGACGCATATAAGCCTTTTCTATTCTTTCATAAATGAAAGTATAATATCGTTTTGCACGTATAAATACTCGTCTTTTATTTTTAAGGTATCTCCATCAAACTCTAAAAACTGCGCTTTTTTGGAAAGTTGTGCTTTATATTCGTCCTTAAAGTTAGACTTAAACAAGTGCTCGTACTCTTTAACGTTAAGTCCGTCGGTCGTGCGGAGCGCAAGCATAATAAACTCAAAGCGTGCGTCTTTATCTTCTATTATCTCGCTAGAAATTTCGGGAGTTTTATTGTAAATAACGGCGTTTATGTATTCGTCTATCTTGAAAGTGTTGGTAAATCTTCTATTCTCCATAAACGAACTTGCAGAAACGCCAACGCCTATATATTCCCCACGTTGCCAGTAATTTTGATTATGGCGAGAACGATAACCGCTCTTAGCAAAGTTAGAAACTTCGTATCTATCAAAGCCCTTTTCTTTTAGATAAGTGCGTATGCCGTCGTAAATATCGGCAACTTCGTCGTCACTTAAAAGTTCGCCGTTAAGATAATCGGTGTAAATAGGCGTGCCTACTTCCGGCGTTAGTGCGTAAACTGATATGTGGCTAACCCCACCCGCAAGGGCTAAATCCACCGTCTTTTTAACTTGTTCTAAATTTTGCCCCGCTAAACCTATCAAAACGTCTGCGCTTATATTTTCGCCTTTTAGTAGATTACAGCACTCCAAAAAATCTTTTGCGGTATGTATTCTGTTAAGTTTTTTAAGTTGGTCGTCATATCCCGTTTGTAAGCCTATGGAAAAACGGTTAATACCCACCGATTTATACTCTTTAATCTTTTCCGCATCTACCGTGCCGGGATTGAGTTCTATGGTTATTTCCGCAGTTTCCCTAACGTGAAAACATTTTTTTATTTGCCTAATTGCGCCTGCAATAAACTTTGCAGGAACAACCGACGGCGTTCCCCCACCTACATATATGGTGTCGATAACTCTACCGGGGTATTGCTTACTGCGCCCTTCAATTTCCCTATAAAGACAAGCAAAATAACTCTCCGCCTTGCCTATTTCTCGTGGGTAAGACGCAAAGTCGCAATAAGTACATTTTTGTTTACAAAAGGGTACGTGAACGTATATACCTGACATCTTTTGCTCCTTTTTTATTTATCGCTGTCGGTTTTTAGAATTGATATAAAAGCCTCGCTCGGAATTTCAACCGTGCCGATAGAACGCATCTTCTTCTTCCCTTCTTTTTGTTTTTCCAAAAGTTTTTTCTTTCTGGTAACGTCACCGCCGTAACATTTAGCAAGAACGTCCTTTCTAAACGCTTTTACCGTTTCTCTTGCTATAATCTTACCGCCAACCGCCGCCTGAATAGGAATTTCAAACATTTGACGGGGAATAACGTCCTTTAACTTTTCGGCTATCTGTCTACCACGTTCGTACGCCTTGTCTTTATGAACGATAATAGAAAGCGCGTCGCAAACGTCCCCGTTAAGTAGCATATCAAGTTTAACCAAATCGCTCTTTTGGTAGCCCGAAACTTCATAGTCGAAAGATGCGTATCCTTTTGTGCGGGATTTAAGACTATCAAAAAAGTCGTAAATAATTTCGTTAAGCGGTAGGTCGTATTTAAGTTCTACCCTGCGCTTATCTAAATACACCATATCTTTATAAACGCCACGCTTGTATTGACAAAGTTCCATAATCGGTCCAACAAAGTCTGGTGGGGTTAAAATGCTAGCCTTAATAATCGGCTCTTCCATATAATCTATTTCAGTTACGGGCGGTAAGTGAGTTGGGTTTTCAATAACCATTTGCGTTCCGTCTGTTTTATAAACTTTGTAAGATACTGACGGTGCGGTGGTTATAATCTGCAAATCAAACTCACGCTCTATTCTCTCTTGAATAACGTCCATATGAAGTAGCCCTAAAAATCCGCATCTAAACCCAAACCCAAGCGCAGCCGAATTATCAGGCTCTATAGAGAGCGCTGCGTCGTTAAGTTTAAGTTTTAATAGTGCGTCTTTTAAGTCGTTAAATTTACTGCCGTCTAACGGGAATACACCCGAGAACACCATAGGTAGCGCCTTTTTATAACCTGCAAGGGGTTCTGGTGCGGGGTTTTCAACGGTGGTGATAGTATCGCCAACAGCCGTGTCTTCAATACTCTTTATGCTTGCGGCAATATAACCAACTTCGCCCGCAGTAAGACTGTCTTTTGGTTGCATTTTGGGTGAGAAAACGCCAACTTCGGTAACGTCAAACTGCTTGTCGGACATAAACGTCCTTATTTTCGTGCCAACCTTAACCGTTCCGTCCATAATACGAACGAAACATATAACTCCCTTAAAATTATCGTAATAACTATCAAAGATAAGCGCTTTTAAGGGCGCATTGTCGTCGCCTTTCGGGGCGGGGATTGCGGTAATAACTTTTTCTAAAACGTCTTCTACGTTAAGCCCTGTCTTTGCGGAAATTCTTGGTGCGGTCATGGCCTCTACCCCTAAAATATCTTCCACTTCTTGAGCGATTTCGTCTGGGCGGGCGGACGCTAGGTCGATTTTATTAATAACAGGCATAATCTCTAAATCGTTATCAATAGCAAGATAAGCGTTTGCAAGAGTTTGCGCTTGAACGCCTTGTGTTGCGTCTACTATTAAAATTGCGCCTTCACACGCCTTTAACGAACGTGAAACTTCATAAGTAAAGTCAACGTGCCCGGGCGTATCTATAAGGTTAAAGATATACTCTTCACCATTTTTTGCTTTGTAGAACATTCTAACGGGCGTGAGTTTTATGGTTATACCACGTTCACGCTCCAAATCCATACTGTCAAGGAGTTGTTCTTCCATATCACGCTCGCTTACTTGCCCCGTCTTTTCCATAAGACGGTCTGCAAGCGTTGATTTGCCGTGGTCGATATGCGCTACTATACAAAAATTCCTGATATTTTCTTTTTTTATTGACATAAAGTTCCTTTAAGGGTATAATTATTAGGTAAATTTTTACAACGATAGTATACAATATTATTAGACTTTTTGCAAGTAAATTAAAAACGGAGTTTTATGCGAATTAATAAAGATTACTGGCTATTAAACACGCCTATCGCACACCGTGGGCTTTGGGGTGGCGATTTGATAGAAAATTCTTTGCCCGCTTATCAAAACGCTGTAAATAACGGCTACGCAATAGAAATTGACCTTTATTCTACTACCGACGGGGAAATTGTTTGCTTTCACGACGCAACGCTTGTCCGTATGACTGGGGCTGACGGATTTATTTACGATAAATCACTTGCCGAATTAAAGGCTTTGTCCCTTTCTAATAGTAATGAAAAAATACCCACTCTAAAAGAACTTTTAGCGTTGGTTGACGGAAAAGTTCCTCTTTTAATAGAATTTAAGGACCAACCCGACAATAGTTATATAGAAACTGCGGTAAATATTCTTAAAAACTATAAGGGAGAGTTTGCCGTGCAAGGATTTAACCCATTGTATTTAAACAAGATAAAAAAACTTGCGCCCGAATTTATTCGTGGAATACTCGGCACTAACGTTCCCCCAGAAGAGCGTGGGGCTATAACCAAGTTTGTGGTAAAAAATCTTACCCTTAACTTTTTGATAAAGCCCGACTTTATAAGTTATATACACACAGGTCTACCGATAAAGAACAAGAAAAAACTTCCGCTCCTTGCGTGGACGGTTACGAGTAAAGAAGATGCTGAAAAAGCGCTAAAATACGCCAACAACATAATTTTTGAAAATTTTATACCAGAGTAAAATTAAAAAAGAACTTGTTTTCAAGTTCTTTTTATTTTTCTGTTAGTATTTCTTTTATCTCTAATAAAATACTTTCTAATTTATTTTTTATTGTCTTTAATTTTTTGCGCTCTTGTTTAGAAAGTATTTTTTCTTTTTCTGGAGCATAACTACTTTTTAACAATGGTCTGCCACGTTTTGTTTTATATGGTTGCAATTTTCCTTTTTGCAAATCTAAAATATTTGATATTATTTTTTCTTTCCGCATAGCAGATGGGCTTTTCACGCCTAATTCTCTTGCTAATTTGCGCAAAGAATATATCGTCATTTGATTTAAATACTCTTGATTATATGGCACTTTTTTCACCTTTTACATACTTTTTTATATTATATATGCAAGACATATCTTACGTCAAGCATTTTTTGTAAAGTTTATCTTACAATATAATTATGGAAAATAAATTAGCAAGTCGATTAACCGAACTTTTAGAAGAAAACGGTTTGTCAAAAAGAAAATTAGCAAGAGAGATTAAAGTTTCTTCACAAAGCGTTTCCGATTGGTCTACGGGAAAAATTCAACCTACGGCGGAAAACGTCTTTATTATTGCAAAATATTTTGGCGTTTCAGCCGATTATCTTTTAGGATTAGAAGATTAAACAATTCAAAATTAAAAACCGCATAGCGACGTCGCTATGCGGTTTTGTTTATTCTTTTGCTAAATTTTCTAATTCCGCACCTGTTAAACGGAAAATTAACCACTCGTCTAAACGGGTTGCTTTAAGTCTTTCATAAAATTCTATGCTCGGCTTGTTCCAGTCCAAACAAGACCACTCTACCCGCCCGCAACCACGTTCTACCGCAGTTTTAGCGATTTCTTTAAGCAAGAGTTTACCAAACCCTTTCCCACGATATTCGGGCAAAACGAAAAGGTCTTCTAAATGAATTCCCGCCCGCCCTAAAAAGGTTGAAAAATTATGAAAATATAACGCAAAGCCCACTTCCTTTTGACCGTCTAGAGCAAAGATTACTTCGGCAACCTTTTTCGTAAATAGCCACTCGGTTAATAATTCTTCACTTGCGACTACTTTGTCTAACATCTTTTCGTAATCTGCAAGTTTTTTTATAAACTCTAAAATTAAAGGAACGTCGTTTAGAGTTGCTTTTCTAATGCTTTTATTCATATTATCTACCGAATTTTTTCATTAAAAGCGCAACCATATCGTCGTTTGACATTTGTTTCTTTTGATTATCACGCTTTCTCTCTGCGTTTTCTCTGCCTTGTTTTCTTTCTCTATCCGTCTTTTGATTGCCCACCGCTATTCCGTGTGGTAAGTCGGTTGTTTTCATTGTTAGAGAAATCTTTTTCTTTACCGTGTCAACCCCTAATACTTTAACCTTAACTAAATCGCCAACTTTTAGAACGTCCGACGGGTGCTTGATATAGTTGTCAGAGATTTGCGAAATGTGAACTAATCCGTCTTGATGCACGCCGATATCTACGAACACGCCAAAGTCGATAACGTTTCTAACCGTTCCGTTAATTTCCATACCTTCTTTAAGGTCGTTTAAGTCCATCAAATCACTTCTTAAAATGGGCTTTGGCAAACTATCACGAATATCTCTACCCGGCTTTAAG
Source organism: Clostridia bacterium (assembly GCA_017648525.1). Taxonomy (GTDB): domain Bacteria; phylum Bacillota; class Clostridia; order Christensenellales; family Borkfalkiaceae; genus UBA1259. The sequence goes on along the minus strand of JAGCIP010000026.1, from coordinate 5,017 downwards.
AGTTCTGCGGAAATGTCTTTCAAGGTGGGCACGCCAACGCCACACTCTTTTGCGGTGTTATCCCAACCCTTTTGTTCTATCTTTGAAAGCAAGTCGCCTATCTTTCCGTTTGCAACGTCGTCAAGCGTATAACCTACCGCCGTCAACAACTTTTCCACAGCCGAATAACTTTCAGGGTGAACACCCGTATTGTCTAAAACGTTTCCGCCTACTATACGCAAGAACCCTGCACATTGTTCAAACGCTTTTGCTCCTAACTTTTTAACTTTAAGCAAGTCTTCACGGCGCTTAAACGGTGTGGTTTTTCTATATTCGGTAATCTCTTTCGCAATGCCTTTGTTAAGCCCTGCAACGTAAGAAAGTAGACTTTGTGATGCGGTGTTAAGGTCCACGCCAACGCTGTTAACGCAGTCTTCAACAACCCCGCCAAGCACTTCTTCTAATCTCTTTTCGGGCATATCGTGTTGATATTGACCAACACCGATTGATTTTACGTCGATTTTAATAAGTTCTGCAAGCGGGTCTTGTAATCTTCTTGCAATAGACACCGCACTACGCAAAGAAACGTCAAAATCGGGGAATTCTTCCGCTCCTAATTTACTTGCGCTATAAACTGATGCTCCCGCTTCGTTAACCACGGCGTACGCAACGTCTATTCCGCTTTCTTTTATCATATTCGCAACGAAAATTTCACTTTCCTTGCTTGCAGTTCCGTTACCGATTGAAATAACCGAAACTTTATGCTTTTTAATAAGCGCTAAAAGAACGGTTTTTGCTTCTTCAATCTTGCTTTGCGGTGGCGTTGGATAAACGACCCCTTTATCTAAAACGTTGCCTTCGCTATCGATAACTGCAATCTTGCAACCCGTTCTATACGCAGGGTCAAGCCCTAAAATAGTCTTGCCTTTTAGCGGGGGTTGTAAAAGCAATGGGCGAAGATTAACTTCAAACATTTTTATTGCTTGCTCGCTTGCCTTTTCGGTTAAATCACTTCTAACTTCTCTTTCGATAGACGGGAAAATCAAACGTGTATATGCATCTGCACAAGCGTTTTTAACAATCTCACCGCACTCGTTGTCTTTCTTTACGTAAATATCGCAAACGGCGTTTATAAACGCTTCGGTATCAACGGTAACGCTAACCTTTAAGCACTCTTCCTTTTCACCACGGTTAACGGCGAGTATTCTATGTGAGGGAATTTTGCTGATTTTTTCCGCATAGTCTGCGTACATATCGTAAGTTTTAGCATTTTCATTTTCCAAAAGTTTACAAGCAATTTCGCCAACTTCGGCAACCTTTTTACGCAAGATTTTTCTCAACTCTGCGTCGTCTGAAATTCTTTCAGCAATAATATCGCTAGCACCTGCAAGAGCTTGTTCAACCGTACTGACGCCTTTTCCCTCATCAATAAATTCACTCGCTTTTTCAGTCGCAGAGCCGTCGCCTTGCTCTAAAATAAAGTCTGCAAGCGGAGAAAGTCCCTTTTCAATAGCAACGCTAGCACGGGTTTTTCTCTTTTGCTTATACGGGCGGTAAATATCTTCGGCTTCGGTAAGCGTTTCGGCTTTTGCAAGGGCAATAGCAATTTCATCAGTCATCTTTCCTTGCTCGGTAATAGAATCAACTATTTCTTGTTTTCTTTTATCAAGATTGCGTAAATATTTAAGCCTGTCCGCAAATTCTCTTAAAACTTGGTCGTCGCAAGAGCCGGTTTGCTCTTTACGATAACGTGCGATAAACGGAATAGTGTTTCCGTCGTCAATTAGTGCTATAATGTTTGCCGAGTGGTCGGCACGAATTGTAAACTCTTTTGATAATTTTAATGCGTAGTCCATATTGATTTCCCTTTATATACTAATTTTTCTTACCTTTTTTCTTTCTAATCTCTTTAACCGTCTTTTCGTAACCGTTGTCTTTCGGATTATAATAAACTTTATCTTTCAACCCGTCGGGCAAATACTGTTGCTCAACGTATCCGCCATAGTCGTGCGGGTATTTATATAGCGATTTCTTTTGCTTATCTTCTTTACTTGCGAATTCGTAATTTTTCAAGTGTGCGGGAATATCGTCGTCCTTAACCCTTTCCGCATCTGCGCCCGCAGAATACATAGCCTCCACCACGGTGTTGGATTTTTCCGCTTCACAAACGTAAATAACCGCTTCCGATAAGGGAATAAGCCCTTCTGGTAGCCCTAATCTCTCATAAGCAAGCAAGGCGTTAGTTGCAACCACCAATGCGTTGGGGTCAGCCATACCTACGTCTTCCGCCGAGTGAACGACTAATCTCCGTGCAAGTAATAACGGGTCGCATCCGCCTTTAATCAACCTTTGCATATAGTACAAGGCTGCGTTAGCGTCCGAGCCCCTTAAACTTTTACAAAACGCCGATAAAATATCGTAATACAAATTCTCGTCAAACGAGAGCGCTTTCTTTTGAATACTCTCTTCTGCATCCTTAATGGTAACGATTATTTTACCGTCGGCGTTGGGCGGGGTAGTTAAAACGGCAAGTTCTAATGCGTTATAAGCAACCCTTAAATCACCCGCAGAAGCACGAGCAATATGTTCTAAGGCGTCGTCATCAACGGTCAAGTCGTAATTGCCAAGCCCACGTTCAGCGTCTAAAATCGCCTTTTTAAGTGCGGAAATTATATTGCTTTCTTTAAGTCTTTTAAGTTCAAATACCCTACACCTAGAAACGATAGCCGGCGTCATTGATGCAAAGGGGTTTTCGGTGGTAGAGCCTATAAAAATAATATCTCCGTTTTCAATAGATGGTAAAAGGCTGTCGCTTTGCGTTTTATTAAAACGGTGGCACTCGTCAAGTAAAAGATAGGTTTTTTTGCCGTAAAGTTTCTTTTCTCTTTGCGCATCTTCAACCACCCTTTTAACGTCCGCCACACCGCTATTAACGGCGTTAAGTTTAACGAAATTTCCGTCCGTACCGTTAGCAATAACGTTGGCGAGCGTGGTTTTTCCACAACCGGGTGGCCCCCAAAAAATGCAACTGCCAAGCCTGTCTAATTTTATTGCACGGCGAAGTAGCCCCGTTTCAGAGACTATGTGTTCTTGCCCTAAAAACTCGTTTAGGTTGCGAGCACGCATCCTTTCGGCAAGCGGTGCGCTGGTGTTTTTTTCTTGTGCTAAATCAAATAAATCCATATAAATATTCTAACACAATTCATACTTTTTTTCAAGCCATAATAACATATTTATATGACTAAAAAAATAAACCTTTTTATCGAATATCTATTATTTGCACTTCTAATAGCCTTGTCGCTACTAATAACCTTGTCAAGTCAATACGCAAACGCAACCATTGACGGAATAAAACTGTGGTTTGCCTGCGTTCTTCCGTCGCTTTTCCCATACCTATTTATAACCACGATTTTATCGTCACTTTCGGTAACGCAAAAAGCGACCAAACTTTTATCCCCCTTAACACGAGCGGTTTACAAGGTAAACGGCGGGGTTGGATACGCCTTTTTTATAAGTCTACTTTCTGGCTACCCCGTGGGCGCAAAAGCCGTTGCCGACCTAAAAGAGCAAGGCGTAATAACCGATACAGAAGCGGTTAGGGCGTCAATTTTATGTTCTAATTCTTCCCCCGCCTTTTTGGTTGGTAGCATAGGCTGTTTTACTTTCAATAATCGTGCGTTTGGCATAACCCTTTTTTGCTTGCACCTATTTTCGGTCTTGATAAACGGATTTATCTTTTCTTTTTATAAACGCAAAGAAAAACCATCTCAATTAGCATTAAAAACACAAACCGAAACGGGCGGAAATCTTTTATACGACGGTGCGTACTCTTCTGTAATTTCCGTCTTGGTTGTCGGCGGACTAATAACCGTGTTTTATATTTTGACGGAAATTTTAAAAGGCACGGGCATTTTAACTCCGCTCGTTTCTTTGCTCTCAACCTTTATAGACGAGCAAACTGCAAAAGCCGTGGTGTTTGGCGTTGTTGAATGCACACGGGGATTAAAACAGTTGTCGCTTGGCACTACTTCTAATCTCCAACTGCCTATCGCACTTTTTTTGTGCGGGTTTGGCGGGGTATCGGTAATAGCGCAGTCGCTAGCCTTTTTGAAAAAAGCCAAAATAAAAACCGCCCCGTTCCTTTTATCAAAAGTAACTTCGGCGGTAATAGGTTTTTTTATAGGTGTTTTATTTAATATAATCTTTTAGATACTCATAGGCTTTTTCAGGAATATATCCTTTTATGTCTCCCTTAAGCCCCAAAATATTGCGCATAGCCGACGAACTGACGTAAGACAAGTTAGCGGGCGTTGGAATATAAAGGGTGGTAATTTCGGGGTATAAATCGGCGTTGTAATCAGCCATAGTCGTTTCGTATTTATAATCGTCTGCGTTTCTAAGTCCCCTAACGGTCACGGTAACGCCTTTATTTTTCATAAAGTCGACGAGCATGCCCGAAAAAGAATAAACTTTAACTTTTTTGTTATCAGCGAACACGCTTTTGATAGCGTTTACCCGTTGGCGGGTGGTAAACATAGGTTTTTTATCAACGTTAACGCCAACGGCAATAATAACCCTGTCAAAAATATCAAGGCATTTATTAACTATAAATTCGTGTCCGTTAGTAAACGGGTCAAAAGTTCCCGCAAACACGCAAGTTTTCATATTATTCTCCTTTTTCAAAAAAAGTCAAACGAGCCCTGCCGTATTTTCTTTCGTCAACGACTTTAAGTCCATCAATCGCACCCGTGAACGGCGTTTCACTCTCTAAAATTGCCACGCCGTCGTCCTTTAACGAGTTCAAGATAGATGCAATCGCACGCTCGCCCAAATCGGTTTTATAGGGCGGGTCGATAAAGATTATATCGTATTTTTTGCCAGCGTTTTTAAGAAAAACAAGTGCGTCGTAATTTTTTATTTGGTAATCTTCGGTCACCTTTAACTTTTCAAGATTTTTCCTTAAAAGGTTAAGGCTGTTTCTATCAGCGTCGTTAAAAGTGACAAATTTAGCACCACGAGAAAGGGCTTCAATACCCAT
>JAGCIP010000025.1 GCA_017648525.1 Clostridia bacterium | reverse complement strand
TAATTTTCTTATATTTTAAATTTACAATTGACAAGCAAAAATTTTTCTATTATAATCTATTCAAGGTAAAATTATGAAAAAAGTTGTCTTAAATCCAATATCTAAAAACATTAAATATTATTCGTCTAAAAACTTTTTCGACGAAGCGAGGGCTAAAAATATTACCTGCTATTTTCACTCACGTAATGCCGGCGGGTTACCACTTTTGATGCACACGCACGAGTTTTATGAACTCAACATAATAACTAACGGCTCTGGCGTTCACTTTATAAATCAAAGCCATATTAACGTTAACACAGGCGACGTTTTCGTTATTAAACCAGGCTCTACGCACGGTTATAACGAGATTAACGATTTGGAAATTTTCCATATTCTTATCAATAAACTTTTTTTTGACAAACTTGGCGATACACTTGAACGTATGGACGGCTATATCGCTCTTTTTGAAATTGAACCACGATTAAGAAACTCTAAAATTAGTAACGCTTTCCTAAAATTAAACAAGGTGCAATTTCAATCCATATCAAACTCTATTAACGACTTACTCTCTTACGTAGACGACGATATTTATTCTAATAATGCTAAATCTTCTATTGTTTTCCAGATGATTTGCAACTTTTGTAAATATTATCACGATTCACTACACTCGTCTACACACAAAAAACAAGTTCAAGCCTATACGCCTGTCATAATTCAAGTTCTTGAATACATGGAGAGAAATCTCGCTCAAAAACTTACTATAGATAAAATAGCAGAAACCTTTTACATCTCAAAGTCAACCTTGATTAGAAACTTTACCAATACAATGGGCGAACCACCTATCAACTACCTAATAAAATTGAGAATAAAAAAGGCAACGACTTTATTAGAAAATACTAATAAAACCATTACCACTATCGCACTTGAATGCGGGTTTTACGATGCGTCGCATTTTGAACATTATTTTTATAAATACAACAATATTTCTCCATCTAATTACAGAACAAACATTATTCATGGCCAAAAGTAAAAAGAATATCCACCGAATTGTCGGTGGATATTCTTTTTACTTTAGTTAAAGTATGCAAAATACAATATATCTCTTTTTGGTTTTTTATCAAATAAAATATATAATATGCTTAAATATATATATTAAAATTATTGACTTTGCCTTTTTTTGGGGTATAATAAAAGTATGATTAAAGAAATAGCAAAATATGCGATTTGACACGACCATCTTTTCAATCCGTTAAAATTTGGCATGAAAGAATAAAGGAGAATAAAAAATGATTAATTCAGTTAAGGCGGAAAAAAATTTTAAGAAAGGAATGTATGATAACCTTCTTAAAGATATTTATGTAGATGAGAAGTTGATTGAACACCAACGAAATAGATATATAAACGCTATAAAAGAATACGAGATTTTATTTTGTCAAGGCGATATTAACATTTTTAGTGCACCCGGAAGAACTGAGGTTTGTGGAAATCATACGGACCATCAGCACGGAAAAATTTTAGCGGCATCAATTAACCTTGATATTATTGCAATTACTTCTACGAATAATAGCAATATAGTAAAAGTTGTATCTAATGGATATGATATGATTTCCATTGATATTAACGATTTGGAAATTAGAGAAAGTGAAACTGGAGATACTGCAAGTTTAGTTCGTGGAGTATTAAAAGGATTAAAAGAGCGTGGCTATAAGATAGGTGGATTTAATGCTTATACAACGAGTGAAGTATTAATTGGTTCGGGTTTATCTTCATCTGCTGCTTTTGAAAATGTTATTGGTGCAATTGTATCAGGATTATTTAATGATAACAAAATAGATGCCATAACACTTGCCCAAACTTCAAAATTCGCAGAAAACGTTTATTTCAAAAAACCTTGTGGGTTAATGGACCAAATGGCAAGTTCAGTTGGTGGACTTATATACGTTGATTTCAAAAACCCCGAAAAACCGATAGTCAATAAACTTGACGTGGACTTTGAGAAATATGGTTATAGTATTTGTATCGTCGATACAAAAGGTTCACACGTTGATTTAACTGATGACTATGCGATGATTCCTTTGGAGATGAAAAAGGTAGCAAATTACTTCGGCAAAGAAGTGTTGAGAGATTGTGATGCTACGCAATTTTATCTCCATCTTCCCGAAATAAGAAAAGTTGCAGGAGATAGAGCAATTCTTCGTGCTTTCCATTTCTTTAAAGAAGAACGTCACGTAGAAAATGCAGTTGATGCATTAAAGAAAGATGATGTTGCAGCTTTCCTATCTATTATTAAAAACTCCGGAAATTCTTCGTTCAAATACTTGCAAAACGTCTATACGAATAGGGACGTGCAACATCAAAACGTGTCAGTTGCTTTGGCATTTAGTGGAGCATTATTATTAGAAGAATATGGTGTTTCAAGAGTACACGGTGGTGGTTTTGCGGGTACGATTCAAGCGTTTGTAAAGAACGACTTCGTTAATAATTACAAGAAGTTTGTTGAAGCAGTATTTGGAGTTAATTCCTGTCACGTGCTTAAAATTAGAAAACAAGGAAGTATAAAGGTAATTTAACCTTTTATAAATTATTCTATAAGAGCATAAAAGGAGTAAAGATGTCAAATATAAGCAAATGCTTCTTTGGCTATAATGCAGAAGGAAATGCAGTCAATCATTACATTATAGAGAATATTAAAGGTTCAAAGGTTGTAATAAGTCAATTAGGTGCTGCGATTGTTTCCATTATTGTACCTGATAAAAAAGGCGAAATGAAAGACGTTGTTTTAGGTTGCAATGATGTAAATGGATACGAAACGGGAGAAGAATATTTTGGGGCAACCGTAGGAAGATGTTGCGGTAGAATCCAAGATGCAAAATTTATTCTAAATGGTAAAGAATATCTTCTTCCAAAAAATAATGGCAAAAATCACTTACACGGTGGCATTAAAAGTTTTAGTCGTAAGGTTTGGGATTGTGAACAACAAAACGATAAACTTATATTCTCATTGAAGTCAACCGACGGAGAAGAAGGGTATCCCGGAAATATGTTTGTTTCGGTTGTTTATTCGTTTGACGATAGCAATAGATTATATATTGAATATAATGCAGTTTCCGATAAAGATACAATTTGTAATTTAACAAATCACACTTTTTTTAATTTAAATGGACACGAAACAGCAAATATTTTAAGCCATTTATTAAAGATAAATGCTAAAAAGTATATTCCCTTGAATGATAATCTTATTCCTAATGGTGAGAGCGAAAGTGTAATAAATACACCATTTGATTTTATACATTCTAAACCAATTTTAGATGGGATAAAGCAAAAGCATCAACAACTAACGATAGGAAAGGGATTTGACCATAGTTTTGTTCTTGATAAAGAAAAGAATAAGTTAGTTTTTGCGGCAACCGCAGTAGGAGAAAAAACAGGAATAAGGTTAGATTGCTATACAACAAACCATATACTACATTTATATACGGGAAATTACGTTAATAGACCTTTGGGTAAAAATAATGTTTCCTATGGTGAAAATAGTGGATTTTGTTTAGAAACGCAAGGGTATCCCGATGCGATAAATCAACCCAATTTTATTTCAACCAAGTTAAAGGCTGGGGAAACATATAAACAAATTACGACCTTCAAATTTTCTAATAATTAAAAAAGAGTTACGCCTTTTTCGTTAGCCCTTTTATTTTTTTCAACCGACTTTATATTACGCAAGCGATAAAATTTCTTTAATGTTTGCGCTAGAATTAAGCCTAATTAAATCTGCTTTTTTCTGCGCCATCTCTTTGTATATCATTTTTTTGGTTTTTTACCTATTTAAATCTAAAAAAAACAAAATATATATTAAAATTATTGACTTTGCCTTTTTTTGGGGTATAATAAAAGCATGATTAAAGAAATAGCAAAATATGCGATTAGACACGACCATCTTTTCAATCCGTTAAAATTTGGCGAGATAAACCTTTTACAAGTGGCAAGATGTTATTTTGAACCGCAAATGGGAATTAAACCACACACCCACATCAACTGGTTTGAACTTACTGCAATAACTTCCGGAGAAGGAACTATTCTAACAAACGGCGAACCTTGCCCCGTCAAAACAGGCGACGTTCACCTTTCTTTCCCTTACGAAGTACACGAAATTCGTGCGGATAAAAACGTCAATCTTGAATACGACTGTCTTTCTTTCAGTTGTGACGGAGATAGTTTTAAAAAGTATTTTAACGATATTTCTATTACACACAGTTCCGCAACTAGCCGTGTATTTAAGGACGAAAAAATAGCACCGCTTATTGCGAGTGCAATTTCCGAGTTGAGCGCAAAAAAACTTTATTCGGATGAAATTATGACTTCCTTATTAACACAAACTATTGTTTATATCATAAGGAACTTTAACAACGTTGAAAGCAATGACAACGATATTACCGAAACTAAGATTTTATGCTTGCAAATTATGAACTATATCGACACTCATATTTACTCTCTTAAAAACCTTCAAGAAGTAGCGGACAAGTTTAATTACAATTACAGTTATTTATCTTTCCTTTTCAAAAAAGTAACCAATAAAACACTTTCTGAATACATGCGCAACAAAAAATTAGAAATCGCAAAGACTTTAATTATTGAAGGAAAAAAGAAAATTAACGAAGTTGCTGAAATGTTAAATTATTCTTCCCTTTTTGCTTTTAGTAAAGCGTTTAAATTAAAATTTGGCGTTTCACCAAGCAAAATCTCTAACAACAACTTCTAATTTGTCCATAAAGAAAAAAGGGCCAACGAATCTTCGTTAGTCCTTTTAATTTTTCAACCGACTTTACATTACGCAAGCGATAAAATTTCTTTAAAGTT
>JAGCIP010000001.1 GCA_017648525.1 Clostridia bacterium | reverse complement strand
GGTTTTGGATGGAGACACCGTTACTTATGGTAGTGCAATTAACCTTAAAGAAACGTTGGAATACGATTTTAGTGTGGAAAAGAATTTTAGTTATAAAGGTCTTTCAACAGAAGAAATGATTTCTCATATATCAAGGTTTATTGCAAACCTATGGCAGATTCATATTTTTGGCGAAGGCAATACTAGAACGACGGCAGTTTTCCTTATTAAGTATTTATCTAAACTTGGTTTTAACGTAACCAACGATATTTTTGCTGAAAACTCTTGGTATTTTAGAAACGCTTTGGTTAGAGCGAATTACAATAATTACGTTAAGAACGTTTTTGAAACTACCGAGTATTTAGAAATGTTTTTACGCAATCTTCTTTTGGGCGAAGATAATATTTTATCTAACCGTGAAATGCATATAGGATATAAAGAAATTGAGACTTCCAAAGAAGAATTGCTAGAGAGAGAAAATTTAGTTTTAGAAATATTGAAAGAAAATTCAAGTATTACATTAGAAGAAGTTGCGGCTAAAATAGGGAAGTCTGTTCGTACTATCAAAGTAATTGTAAAGAAATTGCAAGATAACGGCAAACTTGAACGTATTGGCGGGAAAAAGACTGGTCAATGGAAAGTGAATTGATAAAATATGAAGTATTACGTAGTTGCAGATATACACGGTTTTTATACTGAATTAATAGAAGCCTTAACTGAAAAAGGATTTTTTGAGGACAAGGAGCCACACAAATTAATTGTTTGTGGAGATTTGTTTGATAGGGGATTAGAAACCGCTAAATTACAAGAGTTTATTGTTGACCTAATGGATAAAGACGAAGTTATATTGATTCGTGGAAATCATGAAGACTTGGCAATTGAACTCGTTAAAAATTTTGACAAGTGGATGACGCCAAATATTCTTTATACGCATCATTGGAAAAACGGCACGGTTGAAACAATTCTTAACCTTGTGGGGATGAATATTGTGGAAGCATACAATAACATTGAAGAATGCAAGAAAAGAATAGTAAAAACTCCGTTTTTTAATAGGATTATCCCGTCAATGAAAAATTACTTTGAAACAGATAACTATATTTTTGTGCATGGTTGGATTCCATGTGATGCTTTAGGTTATGGAGGTAAGGTCGATACTTTTATACACAAACAAAATTGGCGAGAACTAAGCGATTTCGACTGGGACTATGCACGCTGGTATAATGGAATGGAAGCCGCTCGACAAGGTGTTATAGAGCCAAATAAGACAATTATTTGTGGACATTGGCATTGTTCTTATGGACACGCTAAAATTGAAGGTGTGGGTTCAGAGTTTGATGTTGATGCTGATTTCAGTCCGTATAAGTCAAAAGGTATAATAGCGATTGATGCTTGCACGGCACATTCTAAAAAAATAAATTGTGTTGTCATTGAAGATTAAATAAGGACAATCAATAGGATTTGGAAAAATTGAGAGAGGGGAGAAATATTTAAGGAGAATTCTAATTTAAATTGAACAAGCAAAAGATTGTAACTGATAGAATAATTAAATTTATAGTTGTAATTTTAGGTTTTTCGATAATATCTAAAATTTTTGGTGCTAATAGCGAAGTAACAAATTTCTATAAAGATAAAGTTGTCTTCACTCCTTATAATATTGTAGGTGTGATAATGCTTTTATGTGCTTTTGGAGGTGAGTGGATAGGGAAAAAGAAAGGGGGTATTTTATTAAAAATTATTACATTCTTTTTTAATGTGTCCTCATTATCATCTTTTGGTGTAAATATTCTTAATTTTTTTCCAGAACAAAAAAACGTAGCAGATGAAAATAAAGTTGACTATGGATTTAGATGGATTAATGTAATTGTTATAATTATACTTATAATAATTTTGGTAGGTTTGTTTCTTGCCACAATTTCATTTATAAAGCAAATAAAAATTAGACGAACATTAGATAAAAAACGAGTAAAGAGCAATTTTAATATTTATTTAAAAAAAGAAAAAGAAGTATTAGAACAAATTAAAAAAAGACAAGAAGCAGAAATTCTAACGGCAATAAAGGCTAAAAAAGAATATAAAATTGGCAATAAAATTTGCCCTGCTTGTGGTGGTGAACTAGGTGGAAATCAAAACAAGAAAATTGGAAAATGGTTTATAGGTTGTAAAAATTATTTTACTGATAAAAAATGTAGATTCACTCGTGATTATCCCGAATACAAGAGATATGAAAAATTGTATTGTGTTAGAGATGATATTTTACTAGAGCGTTATGCGAAAGGGCAAATAAAAATTTATTAAAAAATAAAGATTAAATTATAAAAAGCAGTTCGTGTTGAAACGGACTGCTTTTGCTTTTAAATGCTTTTTAAGAATTCTATTAAAAGACGTTTTTGCTTTGGCGTAAGGTTAGCCATTGCTACAGATAATTCTTCGGCTTCGTCGTTAACGTTAAAAAAATCTTTGACGGAAATTTCCAAAGCATCACAAATAAGTTGCAAATGCCCAACAGTTATATCTGCTTGCCCAAGTTCTACGCGGCGTAAATGTGTTTGAGATACACCAGCCTTTTCAGCAAGCGAATTTTGACTATTTCCACTTTTTTCTCTTAAAATTCTTATTCTATCCCCGATATTCATAACACACCTTTTTAGTCTTATAAGAATATTTTAATATATTCTTTTTTAAATTATTAGTCTTTTAAGGTTGTTTTATTAGTCTTATAATGCTATAATGTTAAACATATAAGACTAAAATGGAAAGTGTTTTTAAAAAATGACTAATTCTCAAACAAAATCAAAAGAGCGTGTTAGAGAACACGGCGAAGTGTTTACCGCGGAGCGCGAAGTAAAGGCAATGTGCGACCTTGTTAAAGATGAAACCGAGCGCATAGACAGTAGGTTTTTAGAGCCTGCGTGTGGCGACGGTAATTTTTTGGCGGAAATTCTTACCCGTAAACTTGAAGTAGTTAAGCGCAAATATAAAAAATCTACGCTTGATTACGAAAAAAACGCCGTGCTTGCAATTTCTAGCGTTTACGGCGTGGATATTATGCAAGACAACGTGCTTGCTTG
>JAGCIP010000024.1 GCA_017648525.1 Clostridia bacterium | reverse complement strand
TGGTGATGGACTTGGGGCTAGAACGATTGATTCTAATCCGTTTACGTTCGTTCAAAGAGTTGAAAAGTTAACTGCTCCTGAAATTTCTGTTTCATATAGTAAAGATAGTTTCAGCGTTGACGGCTGTATCGTAGTTAATATTACTAAAGAATCTTACTACAAGAATGCAAGCGGTGAAATAACCACGCCTACTAATGGTAATTACATTTACCAAATTGCCGGCGCTGTTTCACCTGAAACCAAAGAACTCACTTATTCTCATAATCCTAATGCAACTGGTGAATATAGAGTAAAAGTTTACGCATGCACCGGCTCGTTTGATGATAATGGTGTATATTACGTAAGGTCTGACGATTCTGAAACAAAGACTATAAGATTGTTAAGAACTCCTAACACAGAGGAAATCATTTTGACGCAATCTGGTTCATTCACGTGGCCGATTGTTGATTATGCTATTGGTTATGAATTAGAATTTGCAGTAAACGGCGGAGAGTACGGTGAAAAAGTTTACGTATCTGAAGGTCAAAAATATAATTTTGCAAAAGATTATATGAAACCTGGTGATACTGTAACTTCAGTTCGTGTAAGAATCCGTGCAATCGGTAACGGAAACAACGTTATTTCTTCTACTACCGTTGAATCTCAAATTTGGCAATGCAATTTTGTAAAACCGGCAGAATAAACTCTTATAGGGGCGGACTACCGCCCCTATAATTTATAAAGGTGAATTATGATAGTAGATATTTTATTAAACGCGCTTTGGCACGCGGTTACTTTTATAGGGCTTGTTTATTTCGTTGGGTTTATAATTTCTTTAATTAACCGCTTTTTCTATAAAGTGACTAATTACAGCAAACTTTCTATTTACGGCACGGGCTTTATCGGCACGCCTATTCACGAGGCAAGCCACTTGGTAATGTGTTTGGTTTTCTTTCACAAAGTTAACGAAGTTAAATTTTTCCAAATTAACGATGCGGACGGTGTTTTGGGTTACGTTAATCACTCTTGGAATCCCAAAAATATTTATCAACAAATAGGCAACTATTTCATAGGCGTTGCGCCTATCGTGGTTGGCACGTTGGTTATTTTCTTTGGTATGAAATACCTTTTGCCTAACACTTTTGAACAAATTAATTCGTATTTTTCAAATATTCAAGCACTTGGCGCTAACGTTAATATGCTTGAATGTATCCCCGAAATGTTTAAGGGTATGATTTCGGCTATGTTCTTAGAAGTATCTATCGGCTGGCAATGGTGGGTATTTATGGTGGCCAGCATTTGTATTGCTTTGCACATGAGTTTAAGCGGAGCGGATATAAAAGGCTCGCTTGTGGCTATTCCTATTTTGTTATTTATAATCCTTGCGGTTAATTTAGTTTTAGGATTTTTGACAGGTGCTTTTTATAACGTGTTCTTGGGCCTAATGAACACGGCGGGCAGTTTCATTATTAGCGTACTTATGCTATCGTTGGTGCTTTCTGCTTTGTGTTTAGCGCTTGCCCTTTTGCTAAAAGGTTTGTTCTGGGGTATTAGAAAGATTTTTAGACGCTAAAACCTGATAAAGTTATACTTAATTAAATTATTAAAAAGAATTGTCAATCAAAGGAAAAAACTTTGTTTGTCAATTCTTTTTTTTGCTTTCAAAACGCTTGATTTTTATTTGCTTTTGATGTATTATAATGCGGTATTAAAAGGAATTTATTATATATGAAAAAGTTAAAAGGTCATTTTATAAATTTAATTTTTCCTGCAATTATTTTTGGTGCGATAACGGGCGTTTTCACCGCTTTAATAGTCGTGCTTTATAAGTTCATGGCAAAATTAATAATAAGTTTTTCTGAAAATTCTTACGAGTTTTTGCGTGATAGGCTTTATTTTATACCCTTGGTTTTAATCTTTTTTTACGGTGTTGCATTACTGTTTTCTTATATTTATAAAAGACAACCTAGGGTTAGAGGGGGCGGAATACCGTCGTCTATCGCACTACTTAGGAACATAGTAACGTTTAAGTGGTTAAGAACGCTTATCGGTGTATTTTTTATGTCGCTAACGTCATTTTTAATCGGTGTGCCTTTAGGAAACGAAGGTCCGTCCGTTTTGATGGGAACTGCGGTAGGTAAGGGAAGCGTTTCCCTTTTTGCAAAAAAGCACCCCGCTTGGAGCGGTTACGCAATGACGGGCGGTGCGTGTGCGGGTTTTGCTGTTGCAACGGGTGCGTCAATTTCTGGCGTGTTGTTTGCGGTAGAAGAAGCGCATCAAAGAATTTCGCCTATGATTTTAATAGTGGGAGCAGTTGCCGTTTTGTTTGCGCAAATGGTTTCTGAACTTTTATGCCCATTGCTAGGATTAAGCGTTGCACTTTTCCCAAGCATTCAAGTTATGACGCTTGCAGTAAAAGATGCGTGGATACCCCTTTTAGTTGGCGTTTTAGTCGGGCTTTTTGCCGTTGTTTTCTTAAAATATTATCATTTAATAAGCAAATTCTTTAATGTTAAACTCAAAAAAGTTCCGCATAGAATAAAGATTTTTGCCGTTTACGTGTTGACTTTAATTTTTGGTTTAGTCTCTTATTCCTTTATCTCAACGGGGCACGAAACTTTTACTTTACTTTTAGAAAAAGACGTGGCGGTTTACGGGCTTTTCATACTACTTTTCGTAAGAATGACCTTGACTTTGTTTGCAAATACCAACAAGTTGACGGGTGGTGTGTTCGTTCCTATTATTGCGCTTGGTGCGATAACTGCATCTATTATAAGCAAATCGTTGCAACAACTTTTCGGTATGTCGGACGCATATTACACGGCGATTTTAGTTTTGGGCATTTCCGCTTGCATTTCAGCAATGATGAAAATGCCACTTACCGCTTTAGTTTTCTCTTTGGAAGCATTAGGCGGAGTGAATAACGTTATTCACGTTATAATTGTCGTTGCGGTATCTTTCGTTATAACTGAAATATTTGAAGTAAAGGGAATAAACGATAGTATTATAAGTAACATTATAAAATCCCAAGAAGAAACGCACGAAAGAAAAATTATAGATACGCATATTACTATTAAAAAGGGCAGTTTTGCCGAGTTTAGACACGCAAGAGATATTCTTTGGCCGTCAAATTTCTTTTTGCTTTCTATAATACCGAGTAAGTCTCGTTATGCAGAAATAGACCAACAGGGGGCAAAGGTTTTCCACGAAGGCGACGTTTTGCATATAAGATACGCAACCTTTGACGAACCGCACACCAAAGCCGAGTTAACCGCAATAGTCGGGGAGCAAGATTACGACGAAACCGAGGCTGGACCAGAATAAAACGCAACTTATCGCTTATTGCTAAAAACCGACTTTTTTTAGCAAAAAAGCGCAAAAACTTTTTAAGAGCAAGAAAAACACTAAAAAAATTTAAATATTTAGCGCATATATCGTTGACAAATGAAAATAAGTGTTTATAATAAATATTAGCACTTAAAACACGAGAGTGCTAAAACATACGGAGGTAATCAAGATGAAGGTTAGACCTTTATTCGACAAAGTAGTTGTCGAAAGTGTAGAAACTGAAGAAAAGACACAGAGTGGATTTATTTTGCCGTCTGCGTCACAAGAAAAACAACAAATGGCAAAAATAGTTGCCGTTGGCCCTGGCGGTATCGTTGACGGTAAGGAAATCGTTATGCAAGTTAAGGTAGGGGACACGGTGCTTTATTCTAAATATGCAGGTAGCGAATTTAAGGTGGACGGAAAGGAACTTACCATTATCCGTCAAAGCGACATTTTGGCTGTCGTAGAATAATATAGGAGAGAAATCATAATGGCTAAACAATTAAAATATGGCGAAGAAGCGAGAAAGGCTCTTCAAAAAGGTGTTGACACTTTAGCAGACACCGTTAAAATTACTTTAGGACCTAAAGGTAGAAACGTAGTTTTAGAAAGAAAATTCGGTGCACCGCTTATCACTAACGACGGTGTTACCATTGCAAAAGAAGTTGAACTTGAAGATGCTTTTGAAAATATGGGCGCATCTATGGTTAAAGAAGTTTCAACCAAAACTAACGACGTTGCGGGCGACGGTACGACCACCGCTTTAATCCTTGCTCAAGCAATGATAGGCGAAGGTCTTAAAAACGTTGCGGCAGGCGCAAACCCCGTTATTTTGAAAAAGGGTATTGCAGGCGCTGTTTCAGTTGCTGTTGAAGAACTTAAAACTATTAGTAAACCTGTAAAAGATAAAAACGACATTTGCCAAGTAGCGTCTATCTCTGCTGGCGACAACACGGTTGGCGAACTTATTTCAGAAGCAATGGAAAAGGTTGGCAAAGACGGTGTTATCACCATTGAAGAAAGCAAGACTATGAAAACCGAATTAAGCACGGTTGAAGGTATGCAATTTGATAGGGGTTACGCATCTGCTTATATGGTTACTAACACCGATAAGATGGAAGCGGTTTTAGAATCACCCGTGATTTTAATTACCGATAAAAAGATTTCTTCTATTCAAGAAATTTTACCCGTAATCGAACCTATTGCTCAACAAGGTATGAGATTGCTTATTATTGCGGAAGAAGTTGAAGGCGACGCACTTGCAGCACTTGTTGTAAACAAACTCAAAGGCGTGTTCAACTGCGTAGCAGTAAAAGCACCTGGCTTTGGCGATAGAAGAAAGGCTATGCTTGAAGATATTGCTATTTTAACCGGTGGTACGGTTATTTCTAGCGAATTAGGCTATGAATTTAAGGACGTATCTCTCGATATGTTAGGTCGTGCAGGCACGGTTAAGGTTGATAAAGACAACACTACTATTATCAACGGTGCAGGCGACGCAAGAGCAATTGAAAACAGAAAGCAAGCAATCAAAGCACAAATCGCTGAAACTACTTCTGATTACGATAGAGAAAAATTACAAGAACGCCTTGCTAAACTTGCTGGTGGCGTAGCAGTAATCAACGTTGGCGCTGCAACCGAAATTGAAATGAAAGAAAAGAAACTTCGTATTGAAGACGCTCTTAACGCAACTAAAGCGGCTGTACAAGAAGGTATCGTTCCTGGTGGCGGAATTGCACTTATCTCTACTATCAAGGCTCTTGAAAAATACGTTGCAACCCTTTCTGGTGACGAAAAGACGGGCGCTGAAATCGTGTTAAAGGCTGTTCAAGCACCCCTAAAACAAATCGCCCTTAACGCTGGTCTTGACGGTGCGGTTATTCTAAACGAAGTATTAAAAGCAAACAAAGCAAACTACGGATTTAACGCACTCACTAACGAATACACCGATATGGTAGCAAGCGGTATTATCGACCCGACCAAAGTTACAAGAACCGCTCTTGAAAACGCAGGTTCTGTTGCAGGCGTATTCCTTACCACCGAATCGGTAGTTGCAGACATTAAAGAAGAAAACGTTCCGCAAATGCCTGCTGGCGGTATGGGTGGAATGTATTAAGATATAGGCTCTATCCTTTCATATAGTTGATTTTTAATGGAAAAACCCTGC
>JAGCIP010000244.1 GCA_017648525.1 Clostridia bacterium | reverse complement strand
GCGTCTGCCGACCTAGCACTTCAAAAAATAACTAAACAAGGTGGTAATAAACAGTGAATTTCCAAAAGGTTGAAATTTACGGATTCAAATCGTTTGCCGATAAAGCCGAAATTAAGTTTGGCGACGGAATAACGGGAATAGTTGGACCTAACGGGTGCGGTAAAAGTAACGTTGCCGACGCTATTCGTTGGGTTTTAGGCGAGCAGTCTGCTAAAACTTTACGTGGTTCTAGCATGCAAGACGTTATATTTAGCGGAACGCAAGGAAGAAAATCGCTTTCTTATTGCGAAGTTTCGTTATACTTTGACAACTCGACGAGAATGTTCAGCATAGATTATAACGAACTTATAATTACCCGTAAACTTTTCCGTAGCGGTGAAAGTGAATACTATATTAACAAGCAACCTGCACGTTTGCGTGATATAGTTGAACTTTTGCACGAATGCGGTATTGGTAAAGAAGGCTATACTATTATCGGTCAAGGTAAAGTAGAAGAAATTATGTCTGCAAAACCCGAAGACCGCCGTCTTATTTTTGAAGAAGCAACGGGTATTGCAAAATTTAAGACGAGAAAGAACGAATCTGAAAGAAAACTTGATAGAACTCACGAAAACCTAGTTAGATACATTGATATACTTACCGAAATAGAAAATCAATTAGGGCCGTTAGAAAGACAGGCGGAAAAAGCAAAAGAGTTTAACGAACTTTCCGCACAACTTAAACATCACGAACTTAACACGTACATAGCAAAAGTGGACGGCGTTGAAAGTGCAAAGAATAAAATTCACGTTCGTATAAAGGGTTTAGACGAACAATCTGCGTTAAGGCAAATAGAATTTAACGGTGCGCAAGAAGAATACGACAAGATTTTCTCCGACATTTCAGATGCGGATATAAGACTTAGAAATCTTAACGACGAATTGCTTGAAAAACGTGTTAGTATGGAAAAATCTTCTGGTGCAAAACAACTTTACGAACAGAAGATATCTTATCTTTTAAGCCAAATAGAACGTGCTAAAAAAGAGATAGAAGATAACGTTATTTTGATTAACGATTGCGAAAAATCTCTCGCTAGTAATCATCAGTCTTTAACTAGCGATAAAGAAGTATTAGTTGAACTTCAAACTAAAGCGGAAAAGTTGTCAAGGCGCTTGCTTTCGGTTACCGAAAAGATTGCGCTTGGAGAAGAACTTGCAACCGTTAACCGTAAAAAGATTATAGAATCAATCGAATCGCTCTCTGACATAAAACTCAACAAGGGCGCAATGTCGATAGAGAAAAATAATCTAATAGAAAAGTTAAACGAACTTACTGCTAGGGTGGACGAATTATCGGTTAAAAGGGACGGGCTTTTCAATGAAAAAGAAAGAATTGACAAAGCCATCAATGAACTTGACCGTTCGGTATTCGATTTTAAAAATCAAATAGAAGAAAAGGAAAATCAAGTAAGAAATTGTAACGAAGAAGTAGCAAAGGCGGACAATCAAATTTATTCTTTGAACTCGATCGTTACCACTTTGGTTACTAAAGACAACTTCTACAAGGCGCTTAAAGATAATTACGACGGATATGCGCCCGCCGTTAAAAACTTGTTGAACAAGGCAAAAGAAAACGGTGAACTTAAAAGGCGTATAAAGGGCGTAGTTGCGGAACTAATTAAGAGTGATAAAAAGTATGATATCGCTCTTGAAACCGCACTTTCTGCTTCTGCTCAAAACGTGGTTACGGCTAATCCTGACGACGCACGTTATTTGATTGAATACTTGAAAGTTAACAAAATGGGCAGAATAACTTTCTTGCCTATAACTTCTGTAAAACCGAGAGAACAAAGCATTTCGGTTACAAACGCACTTAACGAGCGTGGTGCTTTGGGCGTTGCTAACGAGTTGGTAGAATACGATAAGCAATATGAAAACGTTATTTCTAACTTGCTTGGCAATACTTTAATAGTAGACACTCTTGAAAATGCAACCCGAATTGCAGATAAATATCGTTTTGCGTTTAAGATGGTTACTTTAGACGGAGACGTGTTCACAACCCAAGGCGCAATGACCGGTGGTTCGAGAAGAACGGATACCGTGGGCTTACTTTCTGGCGATAGAAAAATTGAAGAAAACGCTGAACAACTTAAACAAAAGCGTGAAGAAATGCAAAGCGTTAAGGAAATGAAAGCAGGTTTAGAAAGAAAGCGTGACAGCGCTATGGATGAATTGTCTATGCTTGGCGACTTGTATAACGGAAAGCGTGAGCAAATTCTATTAGAACGTGAAAAACAAGGCGTTTGCGAAAAATCGCTTTCTGAAATCGGCAGAGAAATAGAGTCTGTTACCGATTTAATAGAAGAAGTAAAAGAAAGAATTGAAAAGTTAGACGCTGATTTTGAGGCAGTTCAAAGCGGTGGCAAGAAACTTGAACAGGATAGAGAAAGCGCATCAAAAACGGCAGACCAACAACAAGCCGAATACGACGCATTGAGAAAAGAGCGTGACGATCTTTCTGCTAAAAGCGTTGATTTGCAAGTTAAGATTACCGAACTTAAAGCAAAAATCGTTGCAACTGAAAGCGAGAACGAGCGTTTAGAAAAGATTAAGAGTGAATCTAGTGAAACCAACAAAAATTTAGCAAAGAGCAACGAAGGTGCGGAAGGCATTATAGAAGAACTCCGCCGTGACCAAGAAAAGGTTGCGCTTACTAAGGCGGAACAAGATTACATCAACGGCATACGTGAAAAGATAGAAAACATAGAAAGTTACAAGGCAGAACTTCGTGATAAACTTAACAAAAACGACGAAAAGAAGAATAGGCTTACCGCAGAGTTGAATGATTTATCAGAGAAAAAGCATGCGGAAGAAATTGCGCTTGCTAAAATTGACTCTGATTTAGAGTATTTACAACAAAGCATTTGGGAAGACTATCAAGAAACTTACGAAACGGCAGTTAAGGTTAGAGAAGAAAATTACGACGCAAGTTTTGGCGAGTCAGAAATCAATCGTTTGAGAAGAAAACGCAGTTCACTCGGTGCGATTAACGCAACGGCGATAGAAGATTGCAAGGCACTTAAAGAGCGTTATCAAGAAATGACGACGCAAAAAGAAGACCTTGAAAAAGCCGAAAAAGACCTTAAAGAAGCCATTGACAAAATCAAAGGCGAAATGCTTACCCAGTTTGACGAAGGCTTTACTAAAATTAACGAAAACTTCCAAAGAATATTTAAGGAATTATTCGGTGGTGGTAGGGCTATGCTCCAAATGGATTACAGCCAAGTTGAAGACAGGTTAGAAGCAGGCGTAGAAATAGTTGCCGAGCCACCGGGAAAGAAACTACAAAAACTTTCACTTTTATCAGGTGGTGAAAAAGCGCTCACCGCAATTGCGATTTTGTTTGCAATCTTAAAACTTCGTCCTATGCCTTTCTGCGTGCTTGACGAAATTGAAGCGGCGTTAGACGAAGCCAACGTTGATAGATTTGCTAGATACTTAAAGAAGTTTAGCCAAGATACTCAATTTATCGTTATTACCCACAGAAAGCCGACAATGGAACTTGCGGATGCATTATTCGGCGTAACAATGCAAGAAAAGGGCGTTTCAAAGATGGTATCGGTAAAATTAGCGGACGTTGCGGAAATCACGGGCGATTCAACGCTCGCATAAAAATAAAAACGGAGATTAATCAATGGGTTTATTTAGTAAACTTAAAGCAGTTTTGACCAAAACTCGTGATGGTGTTGGCAAAAAATTAAACGAAATATTTGCAAAAGATAAACTCGGAGAAGATTTTTACGACCAACTTGAAGACCTTTTAATTTCGTCTGACGTTTCGGTTAAAACCACTATGGAAATAGTGGACGAAATTAGAGAAACGGCTATAAAAGAAAAGTGCAAAGATAAAGATTACGTTGTAGAACTACTCAAAAGCGAACTTTACGACACGATAAATTATGCGGATGCGTTAGAAGTAAAATCTCCCGCCGTAATAATGGTTGTTGGCGTTAACGGTGTTGGAAAAACCACGACCATAGGAAAACTTGCAAACAAGTTCGTTAAAGAAGGCAAAAGCGTAACTATTGCCGCTGCCGACACTTTCCGTGCGGCTGCATCCGACCAGTTGAGCGTTTGGGCGGAAAGGGCAAAAGTAAGGATAATTAAGCATTCCGAAGGTGCAGATGCATCTGCCGTTGTGTTTGACGCAATAGAATCTGCAAAGGCAAGAAATACCGACGTTCTTATTATAGATACCGCTGGTAGATTGCACGTTAAGACCAACCTTATGGAAGAACTTAAAAAGATGGATAGGGTTGTAAAGCGTGAATATCCCAACGCAAACTACTATAAACTAATCGCCCTTGACGCTACCACGGGTCAAAACGCCTATAACCAAGTTGAAGTATTCAATCAAGCGGTAGGCATTGACGGTATAATCCTAACTAAACTTGACGGCACGGCAAAAGGTGGGTTTATAATTTCACTTTCATATGAGTTAGAAGTCCCCGTCGTTTACGTTGGCACGGGCGAGAAGATAGACGATATAGAAGATTTTGATGCCAACGAATTTATAGAGGCAATGTTCTAATTGCGTGCGTGTGCGTATACGCATATATATATTTTTTAATGTTTAAGGTGCAAGTTGATTGCACCTTTTATTTTTAACTTAAATTTAATTATTATTGTAAAAAACGCTTGACAAAGGTAGCAATGAAAATTATAATATCAAGTGTAAAATAAAAATGCTTTACACTTGTGTGTTTTTATGGAAAAAGATTTAAGATACGTAGAACTTTTTGAGATATATCAAGGCTTGTTGACCGATAGGCAGAGAGAACTTTTTAGGTCGCATTATTATTACGACTTATCTTTGTCGGAAATAGCAGAGCCGGACGGAAACACTCGTCAAAACGTATATATGGCAATCAAAAAGGTAAAAACCAAGCTTGACGAATATGAAAATCTATTAAAGATACACTCAAAAAATCAAAAGTTAAAGCAAGTTGCTGAAAATCTTAACGGCACTAGCGAGAACGTGGCTAAAGAAATTTTAGATATAATAAGGGAATAATGGCACTTTTTTCTGGTTTATCCGATAAACTTAATCACATATTCAGTAAATTGACAAAGCACGGAAAACTTACCGAACTTGAAATTAAAACGGCTATGAGAGAAGTGCGTATTGCACTTTTAGAAGCGGACGTAAACATTTCGGTAGTTAAAGAATTCGTTGCAAAAGTTTCCGAGCGTGCGGTTGGGCAAGAGATACTTAAAAGTTTAAGCCCTACTCAACAAGTTATCAAAATCGTTAATGAAGAGTTGATAGCCCTTATGGGTAGCACAAACAGTAAATTAACATTTACGAACCCGCCTACTGTTATTATGATGGCAGGCTTACAAGGTGCTGGTAAAACAACTCTCGTTGGCAAGTTAGGGTTAATGCTTAAAAAACAAGGCAGAAAACCGCTTTTAGTTGCTTGTGACGTATATCGTCCCGCAGCGATAAACCAACTTAAAGTAGTTGGCGAAAAGGCTGGTTGTACGGTTTTTGAAAAAGGGCAAGGAAACCCCGTTAAAATAGCAAAAGAAGGTGTTGCGTACGCTAAATCGTACGGATTTGACACGGTTATTATAGATACTGCTGGTAGACTTCAAATAGACGAACAGTTGATGCAAGAATTAGAAGATATAAAAGCAGAAGTTAATCCCGCTGAAATTCTTTTAGTAGTTGATTCAATGACCGGTCAAGTAGCGGTTGAAGTTGCAAATACATTTAATAAGAGATTAGAAGTTACGGGTTTAGTGCTTACTAAACTTGACGGTGACACTCGTGGTGGTGCAACCCTTTCAATGAAAGCGGTTACAGGAAAGCCGATTAAGTTTTGTTCGGTTGGTGAAAAATTAGGTGATTTAGAGCCTTTCTATCCAGACCGTATGGCAAACCGAATACTCGGTATGGGCGACGTCTTGTCGCTAATTGAAAAGGCGCAAGAAGCAGTAACCGAAGAACAAGCCAAAAAAATGGAGAAAAAGTTTAGGGAAAATTCCTTTACTTTGGACGATTATTTAACCCAGTTTGAAACAATGAACAAAATGGGCGGAATAAAAGACGTGTTAGCAATGCTCCCCGGTATGGGCGGAAAGTTCAAAATTCGAGAAGAAGATATAGACGAAAAACAAATGCTCCGCACAAAAGCGATAATTCAATCAATGACTATGTACGAGCGTGAAAATCCGTCTGTAATCAACTCTTCCCGCAAGAACAGAATTGCAAAGGGTAGCGGAACGACTATTCAAGAAGTAAATCGTTTGCTAAAACAGTTTGAACAGACAAAGCAAATGATGAAACAAATGAAAAATAACCGAATGTTTAGGTTTTAATAAATTAGTAAAATAGCGCAATAGCGCACGATAAAAAATAAAAAAATTACATTTAAGGAGAAACTAAAATGGCAGTAAAAATGAGATTAACCAGAATGGGCGACAAGAAATCACCCTTCTACCGTATCGTTGTAACCGATTCAAGAAACGCACGTGATGGAGCATATATTGACAAAGTTGGTCACTATAATCCCACCGCTAACCCTGCAGAAATCGTAATTGACGCAGACAAGGCTAAATCTTGGCTCGCTAAAGGTGTACAACCTACCGAAACCGTAAAAAATATTCTCGTAAACAAGGGTGTTATTGAAAAACCCGCTAAACTTTCGCCGGCAAAAACGAAAGTCCGTAAATCTTCAAAATAATTTGGGATTTAAGGAGCGGATATGATAGAACTTGTTAAGTACGTAGTCGGGCGTTTTGCCGAAAATCCCGACCAAGTAGAGTATATTATAGACGACGACGGTAAAAACGTATCCGTCACCGTCGTTCTTTCTTCCGACGATATGGGCACAGTAATCGGGCGCAAAGGCAAGATAGCAAAAGCGCTCCGCACGCTCGTTCGAGTTGGATCGCAAAAAGAGAACAAAAAATATAATATCGAGATTATAGAGCGCGGGGAAAAGGAATAATTTCCCCGTTTTCTTTCTTGTAAGAATTATGATTCAAACTTTAAAAATCGGGCTTATCGTAAAACCACAAGGCATTCGTGGGGAGTTGAAAATTCAACCGCTTACCGACGATATTGCCCGCTTTAAACAGTTAAAAGAAGTTATTATAGACGAAAAAACCTACCCTGTTGCCAACTGCACTTTGGCTGGCGGTACGGTCTTTTTGTCGTTGTTTGGTATTCACGATAGAAATATTGCGGAAACTTTCCGTGGTAAGTTTTTGTGCGTAACTCGTGAAAACGCTGTTCCATTAGAAGAAGGCCGATACTTTATAGCCGATATTATAGGTTGCAAACTCCTTGTTGATAACCTTGTAGTTGGCGAAGTAACCGACGTTTTTTCGTCTAGGACGGACGTTTTTACCGTCAAGTGTGTGGATGGCAGGATTATGCGTTTTCCTTTTCTAAAAGACGCTATTTTATGCGTGGACGTGGAAAATAAAACCATAATTGCCGATAAAAAAAGATTAGCGGAGATTGCTTGCTATGAAGATTGATATTTTAACCCTTTTCCCTGAAATGTTTACTCCGCTTAAAACAAGCATAATAGGTAGAGCGGTGGATAGCGGTAAACTTGAAATTTGCGTTACCGATATTAGAGATTACACGCTCGATAAACACAAAAAATGTGACGACACGCCTTTCGGTGGTGGTGCGGGTATGGTTATGATGCCACAGCCTATTGCGGATGCGATAAACGCTGTAGACCCCGACCATAAGGCTTTGCGTATTTACCTTTCGCCTAAAGGCAGAGTGTTTAACCAAAAAGTAGTTTTAGAATATTCAAAATTAGATAGACTTTTATTACTTTGCGGGCATTACGAAGGCGTTGACCAAAGGGTTTTGGACTTGTTCATAGATAGTGAGTTGTCGATAGGCGACTTTGTGCTTACGGGTGGGGAAATACCCGCAATGGCAGTCGTTGATGCGGTTGCAAGGTACGTTTCAGGCGTTATTAACGAGCAGTCTTTAGAACAAGAAAGTTTTTCTAGTGGGATGCTTGAATACCCACACT
>JAGCIP010000243.1 GCA_017648525.1 Clostridia bacterium | reverse complement strand
GCTATCTCCGATGGTTGTTATAGTGCTCGGTAAAACGACTTCGGTAAGCGAAATACATCCGCCGAACATCGTGTTAGGGATTTCGGTTATACCCTCTTCAAGCACCACTCTCTTTAAGTTTACGTTATCTACTAACGGCGGGATAGGAGTATATTCCCAACAATAATCTACTACCGTGGCGGGAATAATAATTTCTTCTAAATATTTTTTATATCTTAACGCGCCATTTATCGAAGTTACTGAGTCTTGAACTCTATATTTACCCTTTATTCCACTTCCTAATTCGTCACCTAAACCGGTCTTTTCTTGACCTAATTCGTCATACAGTTTTGCATTTTCTGGCATAGAGTAAATGACGTTAGACGACGTAAACGCCCATGCGCCGATTACGGTTACGTTTTCTATACCAAATATTTCTGCTTCTGCTTCGGTTTCGTAGAAAGCGTAAGGTTGAATAGTTTCAAGACCACCGGTTATATTAAGTTTTTTAAGCGTTTTAGGAACGTAGGTTTTGTTTGCTTCATAACTACCTGCGCCAAAATGGAAGCCGATATATTCGTTTTGCGTGTCGTCTTCCCATCTTCCAAGGAAAGGAACGGTAAGTTCTTCTAATTGTTTACAATCCATAAACACGCCAAGTCCCATCATCAACTCTATCTTGTTAGTTGCGGGAATTATGGCTTTTTTAAGTTTGCTACCCCTAAACGCATAAGCGCCGATATCTAATATGTGTTCAGACAATACGACTTCTTCTATTCCGCTATATGCAAACGCATAGTCGTAAATACCTAACACTTGGTTGTTTTCGCTAAACGGCAACGCCTTTAAACTTGAACATCCATAGAACGCAAAATCTGAAATTTCAACTACCGATTCTGGCAATACTATGTTTGTTAACGCTCTACAATCAAAGAACGCGCCTTCATATACGCCAGCCAACTTGCTACCTTCTGCAAAGGTAACCGTGGTTAAGTTGCTACAATTTGCAAACGCATAGTAGTCTAAACTTATAACGCTTGCAGGAATTGTTATGCTTGTTAATCCGTCTGCGTTATAGAACGCGCGATAACCAAGCGTTAATAAGTTGCCGTTTTCGGCAAACACTATTTCGTTAAGCGAAGAATTTTCAAATGCGCCAAAACCTATAACTTCTAACGTTTCGGGCATTACGAACTTGCCCGTTTTAGCGCCGGGAACAGCAATAATTTTGCTACCTGATTTGTTGTAAAGCAACCCGTCTATTGCGCAATAGTACTCGTTATCTTCGCTAACGACGAACTCGGTTAAGTTTTTCAAACCTACCATCGCGTATTCGCCGATATAGTTTACCGTTGCGGGAATATACATTTCGGTTAACCCGGTGTTGTAGAAAACGTTATTCATTACGTCTACTCTACCAGCGCCAAAGGTAACCTTTTGCAAGGTAGTAACGTCTCTAAATGCGTTGTGATTGATTAAGGTTACGCTATCGGGAATAGTTACGGTTGTTAACCTAGTACCCTCAAATGCGTTTTGTGGGATTTCGGTTATAGTCGTGCCTTCTTCAAAGTCAAGCGTTTGTATTCCGCTTTGACTAAATACGTAACTACCAAGCGTGGTAACGCTCTTTGGAATAATTACGCCCTTTAATTTGTCAGTGTAAGCAAACGCATATTTTTCTATCGTTTCAAGTTGACTGTTCTCTGCAAATTCCACCGATTCTAATTGAGAATTTGCAAATGCATTTTTGCCGATAAAGGTTACGTTTGCAGGAATAGATATGCTCTTTAACGCGCTTCTTTCAAATGCAGAGGCTTGTATGTTTTGTATGGTATCTGGCAACTCTATTCTTTCCACCGTACTTCTATAAAAGGCTTTACCACCTATATTAACTATTTTTCCAAAATTCAAAGCGGTTAAATCAACAAAAGTGTCCGTGCCTAAATAGTCAATAATAGCGATATCTCCACTCGTAAAAATTGCATATTTATAATCGCCGTCATATATAACCGAAGTTGTTCCTACGTAATAACCACGCAAATCTTCATCCCAATGTTCTTGTAATTTTTTGGGAAGCGTTTCGCCCTTGAAATACAAGTCCATATCACCCGTACCGTAGAAGGCGAATCTGCCTATAAATTCTAATCCCGCAGGAAGAACTAACTCGGTTAGAGAACTCATATCGTAGAAGGCAAATCTACCAATTTCGGTTACCGTATCGGGAATAGTCAACTCTTTAAGGCTAACGTTATATCTTAACGCAAAGTTATCTATGGTGGTAAGTTTTGCATCACCAAAATCTAATTCGGTTAAGTTTAACATACCTTCTAAACCGTGTGCAGCAATTTTGGTTAGCGCCGAACCGCTTTCAAACACTATGCTCTTTATATTGTTTCCGCCCGCAAACTGATATGCAGAAATAATATCTATTTGGCTGTTTTTTGCAAACACAACTCTTTCAAGTTTTTCACATCCATAAAAAGCGTATTGCGCCAAAGTAGAAACGCTTGCAGGAATTCTAATAGAAGTTATTCCGCTGTACGCAAATGAATAAAGGCTTATTCTTGGCAAGGTTGAAGTTTCGTTAAAGTTAACGCTACTTAAATTTGCGGTGTTAGCGAAAGCATATCTACTTATTTGTCTTACCGAATCTGGAACGTCTAATTTAGTTAATCCAATACATCTTTCAAACGCATGCTCATGTATCTCTACTAACCCTTCGGGAAGAATTACGTCAGATAATTTTGTAATGCCCATAAACGCAGAGTGCGCAAGATAAGAAGTAATATCAGTACCTAAATCCATTTCACCAAAGATACCAAGGTCGGCAAAACGCAACGAGAATCTAACAGCCGTATCGTCACCCATCATGCCATAGTTGGTTTCTGCGGTAATATCGAGAACGGTTACGTTAGTGTCTGCATCTATTGAAGAAAGTTGATAGGTTACGTCGTCAGTGGTCATCAATCCTTCGATTCTTAATCCTGCCAAAACTTCAAAGTTAGCAAACATAAGTGCTTCTGCAATAGAAATTTCTAATACGTTTTTAGCAGTTTTCTTAATAGAAACGTTGCTTAAATCAAAAAGTCTATTTCCGTTAAGTTTAATCTTCCAAGTTACATTGGTATACAAATCTAAATATGTTTTAGCATCTGCACCGATAGCAAGATTTGCAAGAACATCTTCAGCAGAGTCAAATTCAAGCGAATATTTAGAAGTGCTTGCGCCCATTTGACTAACGATTTCCATACCCTTTGCCTTGATAACTTTATCAGTTTCAACCCAAACGCGTTGATCTGTAGGATCGGTATTTACGTTACTTGCATCGTT
>JAGCIP010000242.1 GCA_017648525.1 Clostridia bacterium | reverse complement strand
TTCCCAAGGCGATTGAACACGGAACGCCGTTTGGAAATACGTTTCAGGCGATTTAAGGTTACGAAGCATAAATACTCCCGTCCACGGACGAACGGTTACACCAGTAGTCAGTTTACCGCAAGAAAGAGTTATAGTTTTCGTTTCAAGCGGATTCCCCATAGAACTTTGCACGGGATAAAGTGCATCTAAACCAATACCTGCACCTGTGCCTGCGCAAATATTTATTTTATAATCGTGATAAAATGCGTTTTGCTTTTGTTTAAGTAGGTTTGCCATCGCAAAGCAACTTGCAACGTTGGGTAAAAACCATAAAGTATGCGATAAAACGTTTAATAAACGCGTATCCGAAAACGGCATAGGCGGACGTTTATCTTGCCCAAGTTTTAAGTCGTCAACGCTACTCGGCAAGTATGAGCCACGAATAAGGTCAAGCCACTTTTGAACTTCGTTTTCGTAAGTAAATTTAGCATCGTCGCCTTTGCCTTTTGCCGAAAAGAATACGTTAAGGTCAAATTCGTCGTATTCGCCTTGTAAGGCAATTTGACGTATAGATTCGGGTATGCGATAAGTAAGCATAACCATACGCGGAAGCGATAAATACGGATTGTTTGCACCAAGCCACGATTCTTTTGCGTTTTGTTCATCACTATACGTCCAATTAAATATCTGGTCTTCGATAAACTCACCGCTGTTGAAAGCCCTAAACGGCGTACCCGATAAGAACAAATAATAAGAAGTGGTAATAGGCAAAAACGTTTCATTATAAGCATTATCCGCTTCCGTTTGTTTATAGTGTTCCATATCAAAGTCGGCGTTTTCTTCTTCGTCGGGGTTTTCAAACAACTTTTTAGCGTTTTCACGCCACGCGCCGAAATGATATTCGTCAAATATAACTAAATCCCACCCAGTTGTGTGGATAAACTCGTTTTTCGCCTTGATGCCGCCGTTTTCGTTAGTACCAAGTAGGTCTTGGAAAGAACCGAAAACCACGATAGGACGGGATTTATCCGCGCTTGCAAATTGCGTGTCAATATTAATTTTGTTATCGTGCGCGTCTTTGTTAGAAACGAACTGCCAACCTTCAAAATCTACGTGAGTTTGCAAATCTTCACGCCAAGCCGATTCTACGGCAGGCTTAAATGTAAGAACTAAAACGCGCTTAAAATCCAACTTTTTAGCAAGTTGATAAGATGCAAACGTTTTACCAAAACGCATTTTTGCATTCCATAAAAATTTAGGCGCTTTTTCAGGCTCGTCCGCTTTTGCTTTATCAAAAAACTCAATTGTTTTTTGTACGGCGCGCGTTTGTTCGGGGCGCATCTTAAAAGTAAGCGTACGGTTTTCTTCGGAACTTATTCCGTCACGTACGTAGTTAATTGCGCTAATAACGTCTTTTATCGTGCAATTAAACCACTCGTTTTTATCAAGCCCTTGATTTAATTGTAAAAAGCCCTTACGCTTTAATGCGGTATGTATTTCGTGGTCGGTAAAACACGTGCCGTCAGAACGCATAGCAGATTCTTTAAGCAGTATTTTATATTCAATACCGCTTGTATGTAATTGCTCTTTAACGCGTGTTTCAACGTCACGGTCAGTATAGCCGACTTTTATATAACCTTTATGCGAATTTACCCCAACAAGCTCGTAAGCGTAAATGGTAGGAGTAACCGCAGGTCTTTGGGTAAAAAATTCTTGTGCCATTATAGTTTACTCCATAGGGCGAATCATAGATTCGATAAAGTCAATTTCTTCTTGTGTTAAGCCATATTTTGCGTATAATTCTTCATCAGTCCAAGGTTTTGAAAAATCTTGTAAAGGAACGAATTGATAAACGGCTTTTGTGGTATGTTGTGTATTTTTCTTTAACCCTAACATAAAGTGGAAAAACTTTGTTTTTATATAAGAAATTGCATTTGTAGCTTCTTATTCGTTTTTATATGGGCCATTCATTATATATGTTTCGGTACAGGCGCTTTTAGGTGTCCCAAGAATCGGTTTTAACTCATCGGTTTCCATATTACCGCTACCAACAGCCTCGGGGATATATACTTTCCAACAGTCCAAATACTCACGTCCCGATTCAAAGGATTTTCTATGCATATATCCTTTTGAATGATTAGCATATAAAAGGATTAAGTCTTTATGATATTTTATAATGGATTCATCTTTTATATCAAAATCTGTAAAATACGTTCTATATCCAAATGTTTTTGCGGAAAATACTGTGTCTGAAAAAGATTTTTCTTTCACGTTTAAAACTTTTCTTAAAATGCTAATGGCTTCATTGTATCTAATAAATGTATCACAATTATTTTCAAGTAATGGACGCTCCATTATTGAAGTTATTTCATTTCCTTTGTGCGTATGTATTTCACAATTACCCTTATTATCTCTATCCCAAAGAAAATAACATACACCACCTTTTATTTCAACACCACTAAAACAATCCGAAGCATCTGTAAAATCATGAATAATTCTTAAATGGTCGTCAGTGAGCATTTCGCTTCTAAAACTGTCCAATCCTTTGCCTCCCGCATACCAACGAGCAGGGATAATCATAGAAAGATAACGTGGTTTTAACTTTTTTGCCTGTTCTACAAACTTGTTGTAAATTGGCATCGCGCTCGCTTGTGCGCCACCATCAGAAAGTTGGTATGGCGGATTTCCTATAATAACGTCAAATTTCATATTAAATAACTTCTCCAAATTATCGGTGTGTATAAACTCGTAAGCGTGGGTTTCTAATTCTTCGCCACGGTCATAGGTTTTATTTATTCCGCAATATTTACAGCGTCCGTTTACCCAAGTGTGGTCGATACGTTTAAAACGAATATTACCTTGTGCGGTATCAAACTTGCTAACCGAAAAATCGCTATTCGGGTATTTGCTACAATAGATTCCACGGCGGGATAATAAACTCGTAAGTTCGGTTATCGCTATGCCGAAAAGTTGTTTATGGAAAATGTGGCCAATACGTTCTTGCAGGTCGGGGAACTGTGGTTCTAAACCTTTAATAAGGCGTTTTGCAATCTCTCTTAAAAACACGCCCGTTTTACACGCAGGGTCTAAAAACGTAGTGTCGGGATTTCTAAACAAATCTTGCGGTAGCATATCAAGCATTTGGTTTACGATTTCGGGCGGAGTAAACACTTCGTCGTTAGATAGGTTTGCAAGACACGATAAAACGTCGGGGTTATAAACTTTATTAAATAAATTATCACTCATTTTCTTGCACTCTCCTATAATACGTTACGTATCGGCGTAAAAATTTGCCTTCGTCTTGTTTTTCGTCAAACATTGATTGTTGTTTTTTGGTTTGCTTTTCTTCGTTATTCATTTCAAGTAGGTGAGCAAAGGTGTAATCTTGACGTTGCATTTGAAATCCCGTTATAAACGCCCACTCTGAAAAGACAAT
>JAGCIP010000241.1 GCA_017648525.1 Clostridia bacterium | reverse complement strand
TAATAAATCAAAGTTGTTTATTACAAAAGCATATAATTCTCTTGGCGTAAGTGCAAGCACCTTTTCACGATAATCGAATTTTACGCCGAAAAGTTTACCTATAATGGTATTCATATAATTATACGGCATACCAATTTCTAAACCGATACGTCCTACACGGTTATGATATTCACGTCCGTGTGTAGTGGTAGAAATAGGCTCGGAAATTTTAATAGCGTTTAATTTATCCGTTTCAGAAAGTTCCGCAAATACGACAACACTACCTGAAAGGGTGTATCTTACAACGTTTTCAGAGAACTCAAAGCCGTGTGTTTGTAAACGGGTTTTATTTTCCGTTTTATTCCCCGTAAGACCAAATTCATTTTTAAGATATTGAGCAATAGAAGATAACGCCTTGCGAGAATCACGCAAATCGGTAACGGACGTGCGTTGCTCTTTTGTAAGCGTAAACGCTTTATATTCGTTTTTCAAAAACAAAGTTTTTGCTTCCAACGCCGACTTGCCAAGACTTTCTTTTACACCCTGCGTAAACTTGCCGTCGAAAGTGTAAAGATAACAACTATCGAGCAAATCGTTTTCATAGTGTTTTGCTTCGGGCATACGACGAATACGACCTATCGTTTGAATTTCAAACGTTTCGTCCATATTTTCACGTAATTTTACAAGGATATGCGCACGGGGGCAATCCCAACCCGTTGCAACGGCTTGTTTCATAATAACGGCAACGCTTTCGGCATTATTGTTGGAAATTCCGTCAACGTTTTCGTGCCTACCCGAAAGCCATATCGCAAGCGTTTCCGCTTCCGTTGTAACGCCTTTACTTTCAAACCACTTTTCAACCGTGTCGCAAAGAGCGTCAGAGTTATTCGGCAACTGCACAACGATTAAAGGGTTTATATCAAGTTCACGTTGTAAAAATAGGGAGCGTAATTCTTGTTGCTTTGCATACGCTTTTTCTAAAAGGTAATGCGTTTGATTATCCGTATCAATAACTTGCGGGAAGTTTTCGTTAATTACAAGCAACTTTTTAATAAGACCTTCCGCAATAACGTCTTCTTCGGTAACTTCGATAAGTTTTGCCGTTCTGCTTACAAGTGGTGTAGCCGAACAGCGTATAATTTTATCCGTCTTGAAAAGTTGGATAATCGCATCAGATTTTTCGGTAAAGTTTTGGTGGCTTTCGTCAATGATAATCTTAAAAGTAATGCCATTGTTAAAAGCCTTGTCAATCCACTCTAAAAAGTTGGTGCGTTCACTATCTTTTAAGGCGTTATTGCCTTTCTTCGTGAGTTTTTCCCAATTTATAAAACAGCAATCGTTTTCTTGAAAACCGCTTGTCATAACGTCGGCAAGAAGTTTTGTTTGCACATTATGGATATATTTATCCATTTTTGCCTTGCTTTGTTCTTCCAAGTTGCCCTTGCCAGGCGTAAGCCAAACGAAAACCGTTTTTGCGTGTCCTTTTATGTATTCATCCATAAAATGCGTTAAAATTATGGTTTTACCGCTACCCGTAGGGCTTTTAAGAACAATTTCACGGCAAGGCTCGTCCATACTTTCTAATAGACTTTTTATAGCGTTTAATTGAAAGTTTGCTAAATTTATCGTCATTGTTAAGCCTCCAAATC
>JAGCIP010000240.1 GCA_017648525.1 Clostridia bacterium | reverse complement strand
TTCTTTTCGCCTTCAAGGCAATAAGAATAAAGATTACCCCTACCGCCAAATAATGGCATAACTGGCTGAAAATCACGCCAATTAGGGAAAATTCTTATATATCTTACTCCATTTTCTGATAACGTTTTCAAATCTTTTTCTACTGCGGCAACGTCAAAATTTCTCCACATATCTGCGCCAGCATTTGATGCCCAATAGTTACATCCTAATACAAAATCCATTTTCTTAACCTTAAAATTTTACGCCGTTTCTATCACAACTAAAAATCCAAATAAATTAAACCCCGCTATAAGCTGAGAAACCACCGTCAACGGGTATTACCGTTCCCGTTACGAATCCACTTGCATTATCGTCCGCTAACCACATTAAAGTTCCTAATAAGTCTGATATTTCACCAAACTTCTTCATAGGCGTTGCAGCGAGTATTTTACCAGTTCTTGCAGTTGGCGTTCCGTCTTCATTAAACAATAAACTTCTGTTTTGATTAGTCACGAAAAATCCCGGTGCGATTGCGTTACAACGGATATTACAAGGCGCAAAGTGTACGGCAAGCCATTGCGTAAAGTTTGATATCCCCGCTTTCGCTGCGCTGTATGCCGGTATTTTTGTTAACGGTCTATATGCGTTCATACTTGAAATATTGATTATATTTCCACCCGTTTTAACCATATCTTCTGCAAATACTTGTGTTACTAAAAATGCGCTTGTTATATTTATATCAAACACAAACTTTAACCCGCTTTCTTCTAGTTTAAAGAAATCTTTTATTCCTTCAGTATCAGGTGACATTGTTTCGTTATCGGTTGATGCTCTTGGATTGTTCCCGCCTGCGCCGTTGATTAAGAAGTTTACCTTACCGAATTTATCGTTTATTTCTTTTTTTGCGTCTATTATGCTTTGTTTATCTAAACAGTTGCACTTTACTGCCAAAGCATTTTCACCTATCTCGTCAGCAAATGCTTTTGCCGCATCATAGTTAATATCAAGAAGAGCAACTTTTGCTCCGTGTTTTGCTAGTTCTTTTGCAAATGCGCTACATATTACTCCACCCGCACCCGTTATTGCTACTACTTTATTGCTTAACATCCTATTTCTTCTCCTTATCTAAAGTATCCCACACGCCAAGCATATACATTATGCCGAGCGCTCTATCGTATAGTCCGTATCCCGGTCTTACCGTTCCCGGTTTTTCATCCCAAAGATGTCTGCCGTGGTCGGGACGAATATATCCATTAAAGTTATTTTCGTGATATGCTTTTAATATTTCTATTATTCCCGTATCTCCATCGCAATCTCTATGACTTGCTTCACTAAAATCTCCGTTCGGGAAATGTTTCACGTTCCTTATATGCGCAAACGCTATCCTATCACAATGCTTTCTTACTACTTCCGCTACGTTGTTGTTTGGGTTTGCGTTAAGACTTCCTGAACATAACGTTAAGCAGTTATACGGATTATCTACCATCTTCAAAAATCTTTCTATGCTGGGCTCGTCCACAAGTAATCTAGGTAAACCGAAGATATCCCACGGTGGGTCATCCATATGAATTGCCATCTTTATATCGCACTCTTCACAAGTGGGCATAATGGCATCTAGGAAATACTTTAAGTTTTCCCATAGTTTTTCTTTTGTTACGCCTTCGTATGCCTTAAATAACTCGTCTAGTTTTGCCATTCTTTCTGGTTCCCATCCGGGGAATGACATATTATACTTTTCAGTAAAATCTAGAATATACTTCGCCATTGCGTTATAATCGTCTTGTATCATATTCTTTTCGTAAAAGAGAGCCGTTGAGCCGTCGCCTACTTCGTGGAATAGGTTACTTCTAGTCCAGTCGAATATGGGCATAAAGTTATAGCAAATTACTTTTACGCCGAACTTTGATAAGTTCCTTATACAAGTTTTATAGTTTTCTATATACTTATCTCTCGTTGGCAAACCTATCTTAATATCGTCGTGAACGTTCACTGATTCTACTACGTCTATATTAAAGCCGTATTCATCACATTGCGCTTTTACTTTTGCTATTTCTTCTTCCGTCCATATTTCACCTGGCATTTTATCGTGCAAAGCCCAAACTATACCTTTTACACCAGGTATTTGCTTTATATCAGATAATTTGATACGGTCGTTTCCTTCTCCGTACCACCTAAAAGTCATTTGCATTTTTATTGCTCCCTTTGTTGTGACATAAATTTAATTTTTAGAGAATTTAAAATAAAATTATTTTATTTTCTTATTTTGCTTCCGTAAGAATTTTCAGTATCACAAACTATATCAACAACGTTGGTTTTTCTTCTCGAATTCTTTATGCGTTTTTGTAATTCATTGTAATATAAATCATCATCAATAGG
This sequence comes from Clostridia bacterium, assembly GCA_017648525.1. Taxonomy (GTDB): domain Bacteria; phylum Bacillota; class Clostridia; order Christensenellales; family Borkfalkiaceae; genus UBA1259. Next base: position 5,511 of record JAGCIP010000240.1, on the reverse strand, counting down.
AATATTTACTTTTTTATCTAGCCACGTTGAAAGTATCATAGAATCCATTAATTCAACGCCGTTTATCCCCTCTCTTCCATCAACGAATAATTTTTCTTTTCCCAATATAGCATTTGTAAAATTTCTACAAATACCTATATGTTGTAAATTTTCGCCATCTGTTTCAACAACTCTCTCATTATGTTTTGGACAAGGGAAAGGCGTTCCCGTTTTAATAACGTTAACTAAATCATCCCCTTCTATTTCATCAATGGTAATAGTATCATTAGTTAGTACAAGTTTTGCTTTAGTTCCTGTTATTTCAAACCTATTAGTCCCCGGATAATCACCAGTTGACGCTATAAAAACGCCAGTAGCGCCATTTGGATATTCTAAATAAGCGGTAACGTCATCTTCAACTTCTATATCGTGCCATTTACCAAAATGACAATGTGACATAACTGCCGATGGCATCATATTAGTTACCCAAGATAATAAGTCTAATTGATGAGGACATTGATTGAATAAAACACCGCCGCCTTCACCAGCCCACGTTGCCCTCCAATCGCCACTATCATAATATTTTTGACTTCTCAACCAATCGGTAATTATCCAATTTACTCTTCTAATTTCACCAATTTTACCTTGCAAAATAAGTTCTCTTGCTTTACGATAAACACAATTTGTTCTTTGGTTAAACATCATCGTAAATAAACCTTTTGAGTTATTTGCAACTTCTATCATTTCTTTAACTTGTTTTGTGTATACTCCCGCAGGTTTTTCACAAATAACGTTAACCCCTTTTTCTAATCCGTAAATGCAAATCTCTGCGTGAAAATAATGCGGAACGGCAACGATAATTGCATCAACAATATTTGCATCAATTAAATCTTTATAATCTAAAAACGAAACAAAATTTGCATCTTTAAATTTTTCTTTAATTCGTTCAATTCTATCAATTTTTATATCACATATAGCAACTACTTCTGCATTAGGAATTTCTCCATTTATAAAATTACCTATATGGCCTGTACCCATATTTCCTAAACCAATTATTCCATATCTTACTTTATCCATTTTTTCTCCTTAAAATATTTTATTTAAATAAATAATACTTTTTTCAACTTCCTTCATTGCGTCATCTTTTTCTGCGGCATTATCTTGTTCCACAAAAAAATACTTAGAACCAGCACTCTTAAAATATGGCATCATTTTTACAAAATCTAAATTACCTTCTCCACAAGGACACTCTGCATTTTCATATAAAAAATCATTGTCTTTTGATTTTTCAATTACACTGTAATCTTTAAAATGAACGCAATCAACTCTGCCTTTTATTTTCTCTAACAAACCATAAATATCAACTCCACCCCTTTCAACCCAGTACGTGTCTAAAGTGAAATTCACGTGAGGAGCGTTATCAATTAAATAATCAAAATAAATTTTTCCATTTTCATCCTTCATAAACTCGTGCATATGATTATGATAAAACAATTTTAATCCTGCACTTTCAATCTTCTTTGCCGCTACTTCTAATTTATCAACGTAAGTTTTAAAATTTTTAATCCCAATAAATAATCCACCTAACCCAATATTGTAACAGCCAATTTCTTTATGCTCTTCTATTAGTTTTTCCGTATCATCTAAAATTCTTCCCATAGGCACGTGCGTTAAAAGAATCGGCAACCCTACCTCGTTTAACTCTCTTTTACACCACGAAACGTTTAATGGTATGCCTGAGTATTGAATAAAGCCATACCCATGTTCTTTCAATTTTTTACAAGATCCAATAAATCCTTCTTCCGTATTTATTAAATTTCTTATTGAATATAAATTTAACCCAAACTTCATAATAATTTCCTCTAATTAATTCATGTAAAAATATTTAAGCGTTCATTAATTTTCCAACTTTTGTTATTAACTTTCGTACACAAAATTCAATTTTTCACGTTATAAACTATACTTTTCCGTTCCACATTGTATTATCTGAATCAATTACTTCGTCATCACTACCAACTTTTTTTGAAGATTTCTTTCTCATTTTATTTAGATATCTCAAATACGTTTTTGGATTAACTGGTATTGAAACCGAATCTCCATTTTTCCAACCAGACAGCTCGATAGCATTCATTAATTCTACGGCATTTATTCCTTCTATACCATTAACAAATAAGTCGTCTTTTCCTAAAATAGCATCGATAAAATTATTTATTATGCCTTTATGTTGTGGATTTTCCCCGTCAGTATTTACATTTATTATTTCACACTTTGGCGTAGAAAAAGCATCTTTTGCTTGCTTTGAATGAGTAAATGAACTTTCACTATTTTTATAAAAAACAAGTTCATTATTCTCACACAACAACTTTCCTTTTGAACCTGAAATTTCTAACCTATTTGAACCCGGGGACTCTCCAGTTGTGGCAATAAACACTCCAGTAGCACCATTTTTATATTCAAAATAAGCCGTTACGTCATCTTCAACTTCAATATCATGCCATTTCCCATACTTGCAAAAACCTCTTGCGTTTTTAGGCATTTCACCAACTATCCATTGAATCAAATCTAATTGATGAAAACATTGATTTATTAAAACGCCACCGCCTTCGCCATCCCACGTTGCACGCCAAGACCCTGAATCGTAATAATTTTGATTTCTAAACCAATTTGTTACAATCCAATTTATTCTTTGGATTTCTCCTAGTTCTCCATTAGATATAATTTCTTTCATTTTTTTATACAAACAATTTGTTCTTTGATTGAACATTATTGCGTATAAAACTTGACACCTTTTTGCGCACTCATTCATCTCGTTTACTTGTTTTGTATAAACTCCAGCAGGTTTATCACAAAGAACGTGTATTCCAGAATTCATACAATCTATAGCAATTTGAGAATGTGTATAATGTGGTGTTTCAATCAATACGGCATCAATCAATCCACTCTTAATCATTTCTTTATAATCCGTGAAGTATTTTATGCTATCACCGAACGTTTCTTTGATTTTCTTTAATTTAACTGGATTTATATCGCAAACCGCCGTAATTTCCCCGTTTATAATCTCATTGTTATTAAATAAACCTTTTGCGTAATAAGTACCTTGATTCCCAACTCCGATAACTCCAAATCTAACGTTATTCATAATCATGTTGTAAACCCATATTTTTCTTCGTTATAATTGCACTTTTGTAAAATATTCTTTATTCCACGCACTGCGGCATCAAAAGCCTCGTCGTTATTTCTAAACTTAAATTTCGTCTTCATTTCAGTATTATCTATATTTTTATAGGCGTCAAAGGTAAATAAATGTGGTTCTATAGACAACACTTTATCATCTGTTATCATTGAAACTAATTTATCAATTTTACCGTCGCCATAGCCAGCGGGAACCATTTCATCAGTAGCAGAAATTACGTCTTTTATATGAAAATAATATATTTTATTAAATAATTGAAATAATGTTTCATCTGCAACTTCGCCACATTGAACAAAATTTGCCGGGTCATAAATGTATTTCCAGTCTCTTACGTTTGCCATAATTTCTTTAACCCTTTTTAAGGTGTCACCATACACTTCTTTTTCATTTTCGTGACACAAAAAAACGTCATATTCTTTCGCTATATCTGACATTTTATTTAAATAATCAAATACTCTATTTTTATCATTATAAGCATTAAAAAAACTAAAAGCACGAATATTTTTAGTTCCCATAATATTCGCAATTTCAAACACTTTCTTGCAAATATCTAAATACTTATTAAAGTCAATGTTTATATCTACTTTCCCCAAAGGAGAGCCTATTGACCAAACCTTAATCCCTTCATTATCAAGTTGTGTTTTATAATTTTTAGCATCATCAAAAGAAAAATCTGCAACGTTTTTCTCATTAATACTTCTCAACTCAAGTAAAGAGATATTATTTCTTTTTAATGCTGTAATTTGTCCCATTAATTCACTTGAAGCTTCATCTGCAAACGCACATAACTTAATCACAATTCACCATTTATTTAAAACTTTATTTATTATACAATTATAAAATAATGTTAGTATAAAAACAATAGTCTATTTTACTTTATAAGCGCTGTTTTAGCATTATTTTATGTTTTTCTATTTTGACTGATATTTATAAATATAAAATAAAAACACTTACGGAAAATCTCTTGACATTATTTTATTTAAAAAGTATAATTAGCACGAAAACTATAATTTATTTTACTTTTATTATGGAGTTTAGCATTATTTTATGTTTGATATAGATATTTTTTATTTTAAATATCGACAAAACGATATAGTCTATAAGTTGCCACAACAAGTTATTGATTACTATGATTTAACAATAGTTATAAACGGTTGTTTGGAATATATAATCAATGGAAGACGTTACACCGTGTCAAAAAATAATTGCATTTTTATCCCTCAAGGTTCAAAAAGATTTAGATTTGAAGGTAAAAGAGCCGAATACGTAAGTTTCAACTTCAATCTTAACGAAAGAATTAACCTTCCATTATTAATCGAAAACTGCCTAAACGAAAAAATTAAGCGTATAATTTCAGCATGCACGGAGTACTATTTCCCATACGAAACTTACTCAAAAAACGCTATTGAAAATTTAACGAAAGCTCTGCTATTTACACTCTTGCAACACAAAACCGAAAAAAATTACAACCATATCACAAAAAAAATTTTGAATTTAATCGAAGAAAATTATTCAAAAAAATTAAGTTTAAATGAAATTTGCAATAAAGTTGGTTATACGCCAACTTATTGTGATTCTGTATTTAAAAAAGACATTAATAAAACGATAATAAACTATTTGTTAGATTTTAGAATGGCAAAAGCAAAAGAACTTTTAATGGACAACAAATACAGCCTTATAGATATAGCAAAAAATGTTGGGTTTGATGATTACAATTACTTCTCCAGATTTTTCAAGAAAAAAACGGGGCAATCACCTTTGCACTACAAAATAAAAAGTTAATCATCATTCTCTATTATAAATTTTAAATTTAAAAGCAAAAAGGCTAGAACTTTTCTTGTTCTAACCTTTTTAATTTCGTAATATAACTTCTAAAAACTTAATTAAGCCAAAAGTTTATACACCTTCTCATAGTTGTATAACGTTAAAATATACGTCATAAATATAAATCGTCTAACGTGTATAATAATAATTCGTCGTTATTTACACCATCAAATCCCGATTTTGAAATAAAACCAAATCTATAACACGGTAACCCAGCATTTTTAACCTGCTCAATTTCTTCGTCTATCATACTTTGATTCATTTGTCTATTTTTATATTTTACTTCATAAAAAATGTAGCCTTTTTCATCTAAAGAAACCACGTCAAACTCGCCGTTCTTTTTATGAACCGCATCAACATAATAATATTTCCCTACTTTTTCAAGTGGTGGAAATACATTTCCTTGACGATTTTGACGAATTAAATATTGCTTAAAAATGCGTTCAAACATTTTGGGAACGTAGCGTTCTTCAAAATCTTCTTCGATATACTTTTCGTAGAATGCTTCCTCGTTC
>JAGCIP010000023.1 GCA_017648525.1 Clostridia bacterium | reverse complement strand
ATAAGTTTCAGTTTTCGTGTTTATATTATCATTTATATTCAACTTTGTCAACTAAAATGTGAAACTTTTTTCAGGTTTTTTAAAATTTGTGAAATTTTTTTCATATTCATAATCCTTGTCAGCGCTTGTATTTTATTATATAATGTTGATATGAAAAACGTTGTTAGACAACCGAGACAAGAGCGGTCCATTGAGAAGAAAAACAAAATCATAGAGGCGGGTTATCAACTTTTTTCTGAAGTTGGTTATTACGGCACTAACACAGCGGAAATTGCCAAGCGTGCAGGGGTTTCAACCGGCATAGTTTACGGCTATTTTCAAGATAAGCGAGATATTTTAATTTGCGTTTTAGAGGTTTACATCAACAAGGTTTTCGACCCGTTTTTAAGGCTTTTTGATAAACTTTCTCTCCCCATTGATTTTGAAAATTTAATTAAAAAAATTATTGATATGTGTATTAAAACACACAAAAGCAATCGAAAAATTCACGAAGTTTTACACTCCCTTTCAGGCTCTGACGAGGCTGTAAACGCTCAGTTTATCGAACTTGAAGACCAAATAACTTTACGGATTGCTGAAAAGTTTAACGCATTAGGATTAAACGTTGAAAACGCCGTTGAAAAAATTCACCTTGCTATGGACGTTATTCAAACTTTTTCTCACGAATACGTTTTTGATAAGCACGAATACATTGATTATTTCGTAATGCGTTCAATGGTAGAAAAAACGATTATCGGCTTGTTTAACGACTAATTAAGAAAATGCAAAAACCACGGTGTTACCGTGGTTTTTTATTTAGCCTTTTATTCTTAAAATGTCGCCTTCGTATAAGGGAATATCGGTGTATAAACGGAGTTTTTCTTGAACTATTTTTGCGTCTTCAACCGCTTGCCCTTTTTCGTTTTCAAGGCGAGTTACAGTTATTTGTTTGTTGAAACTGTCGGTCGGGGACAATACTTCTAAAATATCGCCAACCTTAAACCTATTGCGCATTTCTATTAAAGCGTAATCGCTACCGCTATTCCCCGCTAAAACGTTTGCGATAAACTTATGCGTGCCTTTGCTTTGGCTATCGTCGTAATTAACAGTTCTGTCGTTATCGCCTAAAAAATACGCTGTGGTAAATTCTCTGTGCGCCGTCTTTTTCAATTCTTCTTGGAAGAGTGGATTATTTTTATAATCGTCGCCTTGACCGTAATAAGCGTCTAACGCTCTCCTATAAGCATTTACAACCGTTGCCAAATAATATTCAGATTTCATTCTACCTTCAATCTTAAATGAAACGACGCCCGCTCTATCGAGTTCGCCTATATAATCCAACAAATTAAGGTCCTTGCTATTCATTATATAAGTTCCACGCTCGTCTTGTTGCATTTCCATAAAGTCGCAATCCGAACCTTTTTCACGAATTTCGTAATTCCAACGACAGGCTTGAACGCACTCTCCACGATTGCTACTTCTTCCCGTTCTATAATCGGAAAGTAAACAGCGTCCGCTATACGATATACACATTGCACCGTGTATAAAGGTTTCAATTTCTATATCGGGAACTTTCTCGTGAATTTCTTTTATCTCATCTTTATTTAATTCTCTTGCTAAAATAACCCTTTTCACCCCGTAATCTCTCCAAAACTCTACGGTTTTGTAATTTAGAGTGTTCGCTTGTGTGGAAATGTTTATCGGCAAGTTAGGAGCAACTGATTTTGCCAAATAAATAAGCCCCGTGTCTGATATTATCGCACCGTCTACGCCTACTTTTTCCAAAAACTTAAAATATTCACCCGCACGGTCTATGTCCGCATTGCGCCCAAAAATATTTACCGTAACGTAAATTTTCTTGCCAAGTTTATGCGTGTATTCTACTGCGCTTTCAATTTCCTCGTCGGTAAAATTACCAGCTAACGCACGCAAACTTAACGCCTTTCCGCCGATATAAACGGCATCTGCACCGTAATAAAGTGCCGTCTTTAATTTTTTCATGTCGCCTGCTGGCGATAAAAGTTCTATTCTACTCATAATAATTTTTCCGTAACGCTTACTCCGTCTTCCATTTTGTAAATGGTTGTTGATAATTTTTTATCGTTAGTTATTGCATCTAAAAATTTGGTCATACTGTTTTTCGTCGTGTTATATCTGTGCGGGGTTTTAACCGTTCCGTCAACGAAACCACGGAATAAAACGTTATCTGCAAACAGCGTTCCACCAACCTTTAACACGGCTAATAAATTTGGCAAATATTCAAAGTAATGCCCTTTCGGTCCGTCTAAAAATATAAAGTCGTATTCACCTGTGAGTACGGGTATGATTTCCGACGCGTCGCCTTGAAAAATCTTGGCGCGCTTATCTACGCCAAACTCTTTATAGTTTTCTTTTGCAAGCGCAATCTTCTCTTCGTCGATTTCTATACCGGTAAGACTTGCTGTTTGGCAATTTAATAGCATTGCTATGCCCGAAAGTCCTAAATTTACGCCTATTTCTAAGATTTTAGTCGGCTTTTTTATTCTTATCGTTTCAAGCAAAAGTTCAAACGATTTGTCTCGAAGTATCGGCTCTCCATTTGCTTTTGCTTCTTTTCTCAATTCGTATATTCTTTCCAACTCACACCACCATAATTACGGGTAATATCATAGGATTTTTCTTGGTCGATTTATATAAATAGTTCTTGATACTGCGCTTTATTATATTAGAAAGTTCTTCTTCATCTTTTACCTTTCTTAAATCAACGTGGCTTAAAGTATGAATAACGTTTGACTTTGCTTCTTCAATGACGCTATCGCTTAACACCAAGCCCTTGCCTACAATTTCAAGCGAAGTGAGTTGTGCGCTAAACTCGTCCACACCAACTACCACCACTACCAAACCGTCGCCCGAAAGACGTATTCTATCTCTCAAAACAAAACTGTCTTCTCCGTCTATTCCAACACCGTCAACAAAGCGTGAGCCTGCCTTAAATTTTTCGCCCATACGCATAGTTTTAGTGGTAAGTTCAACGGTGTCGCCTATTTCGGCTATCGCAATATTGCTTTCTTTTACGCCTATACTTTGCGCAAGTAAGGCGTGTTTTTTTAGATGACGATATTCTCCGTGCACGGGAATAAAGAATTTTGGCTTAATTAAGGTGTGTAATAGTTTTAATTCTCCACGGCAAGCGTGTCCTGAAACGTGAATAGGCTCTAATGATTCGTAAATAACTTCTGCACCCAACTTGTACAAATTATTTATAACACCATAAATCATCTTTTCATTTCCAGGAATTACGGATGCGCTTATTACAACGGTGTCGTTCTTGCTGATAACAACCTTGTTAAATTCACCACTTGCCATACGGGTTAAGGCACTCATAGGTTCGCCTTGCGTTCCTGTTGAGACAATTAAAACTTGCTCGTCTTTGAAGTTTTTAATTTTCTCTACGTCTATAATAAGGTTGTCGGGAATAGTAAGTTCGCCGATTTTTGACGCCGCCTCGGCTATGTTTATCATACTTCTACCCGAAAAGGCAACCTTTCTCTTATATTTCACCGCTAAATCTAAAATTTGCTGTAATCTATGCACGTTGGATGCAAAAGTTGCAATTATTAAACGCTTTTTAAGGTTGTCTGCAAAAACGTGGTCTAGCGTTTCTTTAACAACGCTTTCACTCATTGTAGTGCCGTCAATCTCTATGTTGGTAGAATCTGCCATCATTAGAAGAACGCCGTTTTTACCTATCTCGGAAATCCTAGATAAATCCATAGTTTCCCCGTTAACGGGCGTATAATCTATCTTAAAATCTCCAGAGTGGAAAACCACGCCGACGGGTGTTGTTATAGATAAACCAACTGCGCCAGCAATAGAGTGATTTACGTTGATAAATTCAATGCTAAAACAACCGAGTTTTATAGTACTGCCTGCCTTTATACAATTTAGGCTTACTTCGTTTAACTTATGCTCTTTGAGTTTGCTTTCAATTAGAGTAAGAGTTAGTTTAGTTCCAAAAATAGGTGCTGATAAGTCTTTCATAACGTACGGAATACTACCTATATGGTCTTCATGCCCATGCGTGATGATTATTCCACGAATACGAGATTTATTTTCCGCAAGATAGGTAACGTCCGGAATAACCAAATCTACACCCGGCATATTATCGCCGGGGAAAGTAATACCCGCATCTATCACGATAATATCTTTACCGTATTCTAACGCAGTCATATTTTTACCTATTTCGCCAACACCACCTAAAAACCTAATTTTTAAGGATTTCTTTTCTTCTCTTTCCTTTTTATCTAATTTAACAGTCTTTAACGGCTTTTGACTTTTTTTTGTTTTAACGCCTTTAACAGCGCTTTTAACCGCCTTGCCGTTTTTAGATGTTTTATTAGTTTTTTTATCTTTAGCACGCACTTTAATCTTGTCTTCTTTCAATCTTCCTTTCCTCGCTATTATGATAAAATTTTCTTTACGTTCGAAAAACATTATACACTTTTTTTGCGTAAAAGTAAACAGTATTCAAAAACACTAGCGAATAATTTAATTTTTTAACTAAAAATACTTGAAAAAAAAGTCGTATAAGTGTATAATCTTAATAATACGCTTAATTTACTAAATATTTTATATATTTAGAACAAGTGAACAAGTAAAATTTCTTTTAGGAGATACATATATGAGAGTTTACAATTTTGCAGCAGGTCCTTCTACTTTACCGCTTCCCGTTTTGGAACAAGCACAAAGAGAATTATTAGACTTTAACGGAACTGGTATGAGTATCGTTGAAATGAGCCATCGTGGCAAACCCTTTATGGCTGTTAACGACGAAGCTAACTCACTCTTACGTGAACTTATGAATATACCTGACGACTATTCGGTTCTTTTCGTTCAAGGTGGCGCAACACAACAATTTGCAGCCGTTCCTCTTAACTTGCTTAAAAACGGCAAGGCTGATTATATTCTTACTGGCAACTTTGCTGCAAAAGCATACGAAGAAGGTCAAAAGTACGGCGATATGGCTGTTGCAGCATCTTCAAAAGAATCTAACTACACTTATATTCCCGATATGAGTTCTGTTAAATTCCGTGAAGGTATCGATTACGTTCACACCACTTATAACAACACCATTTTCGGTACTAGATACACAGAACTTCCCAAAACCGACGCAACGCTCGTTACCGATATGAGCTCTTGCATTTTAAGTGAAGTAGTTGACGTTAGCAAGTTCGGTTTAATTTATGCAGGCGCACAAAAAAATATCGCCCCTGCAGGTTTAACCATCGTTATCGTTAAAAAGGAATTGCTTGGCAACGCATCTCCCGTTTGTCCGATTATGCTTAACTACGCTATTCAAGATAAAAACGACAGTCTTTACAACACTCCCCCTTGTTTCCCCATCTACGTTTCAATGTTAGTATTTAGATGGTTAAAGGCTATGGGCGGTGTTCCCGCAATGCAAAAAATCAACGAAGAAAAGGCAAAGATGCTTTACGATTTTATTGATAACTCTTCTTTCTACACCAACAAGGTTGCCGTTAAAGACCGTTCGCTTATGAACGTTCCTTTCGTGACTAAGAGCGAAGAATTAGATGCTAAATTCGTTGCAGAAGCAACCAAAAACGGACTTGTTTCTCTTAAAGGTCACAGAATTACCGGCGGTATGAGAGCATCTATCTACAACGCTATGCCTATCGAAGGCGTTAAAGCGCTTATTGATTTTATGAAGAAATTTGAAATGGAGAACAAATAATGAAAAATATTCTTACCCTAAACGCTATAAGCAAAGTTATAGACGAGATTTTTGATAATTCTTACAACGTGTCTAACGACGTGGAAAACCCCGTTGGCATTATGCTCCGCAGTTTCAAAATGCACGATTACGAATTAAACGCCAACACCATTGCTATTGCAAGAGCTGGCGCAGGCGTTAACAATATTCCCTGCGATAAATATGCTGAACAAGGCGTTGTAGTTTTCAACACCCCCGGTGCTAATGCAAATGCTGTTAAAGAACTTGTTTTGGCATCTTTACTTATTGCATCAAGAAATATTATCAACGCTAGCGACTGGGTTAAAACTCTTAAAGGTCAAGGCGACGAAATTGGTAAATTAGTGGAAAAAGGCAAGTCTAACTTTGCCGGCTGTGAAATTAAAGGCAAAAAACTTGGCGTAATAGGTTTAGGCGCTATCGGTGCGTTGGTTGCAAACTCTGCCCTTGATTTGGGTATGGACGTTTATGGTTATGACCCATTCTTGTCTGTTGGCGCAGCTCTCCGCTTATCTTCCAAGGTTAAAATTGTAAAAGAACTTAATGATATCGCTAAGAATTGTGATTACGTTACTATTCATATTCCATATATCGCAGATCAAAATAAAGGCATTATCAACTCTGGTTTCATTCGCAAAATGAAAGACGGTGCGGTTATTATCAACTGTGCAAGGGGCGAACTCGTTGACAATCCATCTATTATCAAGGCTACCGAAAGCGGTAAAATTGCTAAATACGTTGTTGACTTCCCCGCAGAAGAACTTATCGGCGCTAAAAACGTCGTTTGTATTCCTCACCTTGGCGCATCAACCGAAGAAGCTGAAGACAACTGCGCTATTATGGCGGCTAAACAACTTATCGACTACATTGAAAACGGCAATATAGTTAACAGCGTTAACTACCCCACTTGTTCTATGCCGAGAACTACCGATAACAGATTAGTTATTTTACACAAAAATGCGCACAATATGCTTGCACAAATTACAGGCACGGTTGGCAACGAAGGTATTAACATCTCTAACCTTACCAACCAAAGCAAGGGCGATTATGCAGTTACTATTTTAGACGTTGATAATGAAGTTTCTGCTAGATCTATCGTACATATTTCAAGGGTTGATGGCATCATTAGAGTAAGAGTTATAAAATAAGCAAATAAATTTAATTAAAATTAAGGTGGTAAAATTTACCACCTTTTTTATTTACCAAAATACGAACATTTGTTTGCTTTTTTAATTTTTTAATGGTATAATAAAACAAACGAACGTTTGATTTCATTTGGAGTATTTATGATTGAACAAGCAAAATTATCTATATTAGTTGAATCGGCAAAATACGACGTTTCTTGTTCTTCAAGCGGGTCAAGGCGAAAAAACACTAAAAACGGGTTAGGAAACGCAGATTTTGGCGGAATTTGCCACTCGTATACGCCAGACGGCAGATGCGTATCTTTGCTTAAAATCCTTATGAGCAACGATTGTATTTACGATTGCAAGTATTGCACTAGTAGATGCACCAACTCCGTACGCAGAGCAACCGCAACGCCAGAAGAAATTTGTGAACTTACCGTAGAGTTTTATAAGCGCAATTATATAGAAGGATTGTTTTTATCTTCAGCCGTTCATAAATCGCCTAATTACACTATGGAACTTTTATACCAAACAGTTAAAAAACTGCGCTTTGAATACAATTTTAACGGATATATACATTTAAAAGGCATACCCGGCGCTGATAAACTTTTGATTGAAAGGGCGGGTTTTTTAGTCGACAGAATGAGTTTTAATATTGAACTACCTAGTGTACATAGTTTAAAACTTCTTGCCCCGCAAAAGAAAAAAGAAAATATTATTACGCCTATGAAAATGCTTGCAGAAGATAAGTATTTTATAACGCCGACCAAACGCAGAAAAGATTTTATGCCAGCAGGACAAACTTCGCAAATGATTGTGGGTGCATCTCCGGAAAGCGATGCGCATATACTTAAACTTTCGGAATTTATGTATAAAACTTACAAAATGAAACGTGTTTATTATTCCACCTACACCCCGACTAACTTTGATACTTCGCTACTTCCACAAGAACAAAGTTCACTATTAAGAGAGCATAGACTATATCAGGCAGACTGGTTATTGCGATTTTATGGTTTTACTAGTGATGAAATTACAGGCGAAAAGGGGTTTTTAGACGAAGAATACGACCCGAAATGTGCGTGGGCGTTAAATAACCCACATCTTTTCCCCGTTGAAATTAACCTTGCACCGTTAGAAACCATATTGCGTGTGCCTGGTATCGGCGTGAAATGCGCTTATAGAATTATTCAAGCGAGAAAATACACAAAACTTGATTTTAACGACCTGATTAGATTGCGTGTAGTAATGAAAAGGGCTATACATTTTATAACCTGCAAAGGGAAATATTTAGGCGAAAAAAACCTAACGCTTATTAAACGCCGTTTAATAGGTGGCGACAACCTTGAAAATTGCAAGCAACTTTCTATTTTTGAATTAAACCAAACGGCTCTTTCTGCGCTAACGGGGGAATTATGAAAATTTTTACTATTGAAAAAAACGTGGACGGACTTTTAACCGCTTTATATTATAGTTTTACCGAGAAAATCGTTCCAGACGCAGTTGAAGACGTTAAAACCTTTCAACCGAGATTTGACGGCGTGGTTATCAACGTACAAACCAACCTTTCGTTTAGCGAACGAGTTAAGTCTGCACTATGTAAGTATGCTGGTGAAGACGTTATATACCAACTTAAAATTTGTCTTATGTGTAAAGACTATCATTCTCTTTTACATGCGTTTAATTATGCGTATTTAATCTTGAAATATAGAAAAGACGTTTCTAATATGATGGGCGAAAAATTCGTTTCTAATTTTTCTTTCACCGTTCAAAAAGTTCTGCACGAGCGACACGTTTTTACAGGTTTAATAAGGTTTCGGGAGTCGCTAAACGGCGTGCTTTACGCTAGATTTTCTCCCGACAACGACGTAGTTGAACTACTTTTCCCGCATTTTTTTAGGCGACTTGGAAATTCTCCCTTTATTATACACGACGTTTCACGCAATAAATTAGCCATATCTAACGGAAACAAAGTTACAATCGTTCACACCGAAATCCCCGCAAACTTTACCCCCGCTCAAAGCGAAAACGCCGTAAATCAGTTGTGGAAAAAATATTTTAATAGCGTAAATATAAAAGAACGCACTAATATTAGACGGCAAGAAAACTTTTTTCCTAGACGCTATAAAAAATACTGCTACGAAACTTGGGAATAATTTATATTTTTACCCCTCTTTCATTTTGACCTTAATAAGTTTTATGATACAATAATTAAAACAAATATAAATGGTGGAGAGAATATGGACGCTTTATGGATAATGCTTAAAAACGTTTTAATTTTCGTTGCTCTTGCTTTGCCTGGTTTTATATTGATTAAGGCAAAACTATTAAAAACTTCGGAAAGTGCGGTACTTTCAAAATTGCTAACCTTTGTCGGTATGCCGTTTTTGATACTTTCAAGCACGTTAGGAATAAATTTTGACCAATCGTTTGCGATAACCGCTATTATAACGGCTGTTTCTTGCATTGTTTTAACCGTAGCAGTTTTCTTGATTACCTTACCGCTTACGGCAAAAGAAAGCGACGAGAAAAAACGAGGTATGATGCGCTTTTCTATGACCTTTTCTAACAACGGATTTTTAGGTATTCCGCTTGCAATGGCTGTTTTTGGCGCAACTTCCCCTGTCGTTTCAATCGTTATTATATTTAACATCTTTAATAATATGTTGATATATACTTTGGGTATTTACTTAATTTCGGGCGACAAAAACACAATCAATCTTAAAAAAGCATTTTTAAACCCCGTGCTAATCGCATTTGTTATCGGCTTAATCGTAAATCTCGTTGGGGTTAAAAACTACGTTCCTGAAATAAGCACTTTCTCCGACCACTTAAAGAATTTGGTTACGCCTATTTCTATGATAATTTTGGGAATAAAACTTGCGGACGTTCCGTTTAAGTCTTTATTCACTTCTCCATCAGGTTATTACGTTTCCGCTATTAAACTTATAGCATTAACCGTGGTTGCCGTTGCAATGGGTATTGCGGTAAAATATCTATTTGCACTTTCAAACGATATTGTTTACGCTTTCTTTATTGCGTTTGCAATGCCTACGGCAGGGCTTTCAACCACCTTTGCAGACCAGTTTAAGGGCGACACCAAAAACTCGGTTATTTACACGCTTGGCTCAACGATATTTTCTATAATTACCATTCCTATCTTGTATTATTTGTTGAACTTGATTATAGCAATTTTATAAAAAACACTCTTACGTTTATCAAAAAAAGAGCACGCTTGTGCTCTTTTTTATTTATTGTGAAAAGATTTTTGGGAAAAAGGAGAAGCCCGCTGTCTGTCGTGCTGTTTGCGGTAGCAAACTGCTGACGTTAGGCGGTGCTAACCTGCTTTTTTATTATTGTTTCCAAATCATCTTGCAACTTTT
>JAGCIP010000239.1 GCA_017648525.1 Clostridia bacterium | reverse complement strand
TAAAGACGGTGCATCTATAAGAATTGCAAAAGGCGGTCAACCCTCGGGTATCCGTTGGGGTGTTACCGTTACCGAAGAATTCCACAGATACGCTAGTGCTCTCGGTACACCTACTTATTATACTTTGGTAAATACCGTAGCAATTGATGAAAATGGCGAAAATGCTGGTGCAGTTAAGATTAAGTGTACTAGTGACCCCAAATTCGATAAAAAAGGTGTGTGGACTTTCAATGCATCAATCGTTTACGACCAACTTGCTGCTGAATTAAAAGCAGATGGTTATACAGATTCACAAGTTGAACAATTACTTGTTAAAGCATACGGAACTGAACTTTATGCAAGAGCATACGTTGAAATTGATACTGTTGACGAAACTCAAAAGATTTTCTCAGTTGCAGGCGATACCACTCGTTCTATTAAGAACGTTGCAACCTATTGCTTAATTAGTGGTGAAACCGATACTGCTAATGATGGTTCGCTTGAAGCTATTGCAGGAAAGGAAATAGCAATTGAATCTACTGAAACCCAAAAAGCAGTTAAGATTGAAAGTATTTATGCCGAAAAACAACCTAACGGTGTTAAATTTGAAAATTTTGCTAGCGGTACTGTAAAAACGCAAGGCAACTTGCCCGCAGGCAATTACGACGTTTTAGTCGGTGCTAAACTCGTTGATACCGTTACGCTTGACGAAGCAGGCGTTGCTACCGCAAACATTAGCGGTCTTGCTAGCGATATGTATCAAGCAGGTAAAGATTACTATGCACAATTTGTAGCAGAAAATGGTAAAGTATATCAAGCGCCTTTCCGTTACGCTACCGCAATCATTGATGATGGCGCAGACTTTAGGTCTTTCCAAGTCTATAAATGTGGCATTTGTGATAATTGTGTTAAAAATTCTCAATGTTCAACACCCGTCGCAGCACCTGAAATTGAAGATGCTAACAGCTACTTCATTATGAGTAAAGACCTTTATTCCGCTACGGGCAATTCTAATTACGTTCCAAACGCACAAGCACCCAAGGCTGTTGGTTTAGGCGGTACGTTTGATGGTAACGGTTTCGCAATTCGTGGTGCGGAACTCCCCCACGGTGGTCTTTTTGATATTGTTAACGGTGGTACTATTAAGAATTTTGCTGTTATCGATTGTACGCTAACTCTTTGGGGGCCGATTGCTCTTGCAGCACAAATTAACAACGCTACCCTTGACAACGTTTATATCAGCGTAAATTATAGTTTCAATAAGGATGGTGTTAGAGCTCCGGCTATTTTCAACGCTTGTAATAACGAAACGGTGATTACAAACTGTGTATTTAAAACTAATTACACTCCGTTCAGCGGACAAGACGTAACTAGTGCGTATGGTTTACTCAACGAAATTGATTACGTTATTTATACACCTAACAACCCCTATACCGTTCAATACGATAAGATGTTAGAAAATGCACAAAACGTTTACTACGTTTCAGCAAACACCTACATTATGAGCTGTGGTACCGCAAGTAATCTTAAACGTTGGTACGGTGCAAACGAAACCGCTAAATACGAAAGCGAAACCGTAGCTGTAAAGAAAATTTTCACCGGTGTATATCACTATGAAACTGGTGCAGCTCTCGCTACTGACGTTACTGAACTTCCTGCAGGATTTGATGCAAATCTTTGGAAACTTGACGCAAACGGTTTGGCTTGGAAGTAATCTTAAAAGCAGATTTTAAGCAAATTAAAATAAGATAGAATAGTTAAGACATCCCCGTGTTCTTAATTTGAACTCGGGGATTTTTTCTAACTTTAAGATTGTGAAAAGTAAAATTGTTAATAGTTTTTTGCTGTTTTTGCTCATTAAAAATAGTGTAAAATAAGAATTTAAAATTATTGACTTAACATACGGGCTAATGTATAATGTTAATAGTAATTAAGTCTCCGTTTAACGCATATTGAAACGGAAAATCAAAATAAAATTATATCTTCAACAAGGAGAAACACTATGAAAAGTTTTATGATTGGCTGTAACTACTGGGCATCAAACGCAGGCGTTTATATGTGGCGCAACTTTGATGAAAACGTGGTTGACAAAGATTTCAAGGTTTTAAGTGAAAACGGTGTTGATACGGTTAGAATTTTCCCGCTTTGGTCGGATTTTCAACCTATTAAAAACGTTTTTGATTTGGATATTGACTTTAACGTTAGAGTGGGTGACGCGCCTTTGGCTACCCCCGCAGGGTTGGATAAAGAAATGCTCAATCGTTTTGGCAAAGTTTTAGACCTTGCTGAAAAATATAACCTTAAAGTTATCGTTGGCTTAATTACGGGTTGGATGAGCGGTAGATTATTTATGCCTGAATTTTTGGCTAACGAACGCCTTATAAGTAGCCCCAAAGCTATGATTTGGGAAATGAGATTTATTAGAGAGTTTATTCCTAACTTTAAGGACAGAAAATGCATTATTGCTTGGGAATCTGGGAACGAATGTAACTGCCTTGAAAGTTTTCCGCTCTATCCCCGCATAAACGCTGAACAAGCCGAATTGTGGTTTGCATCTATAAACAATACTATCCGTTCGGTTGATAATACCCGCCCTGTATATTCAGGTATGCACGGAATAGGCTTAAATAAGATTTGGGACGTGCGTGTTAACGGTTTGTACGTTGATATGTTAACCACGCACCCGTATCCTTTATTTACACCGTATTGTGCGATTGAGCAATTAACCACTATGCGTGCGGCTTTACACGCTGCGGCTGAATCGGCGTTCTATGCAGACCTTGGTGAAAAGCCATGCTTAGTTGAAGAAGTTGGCGTTTTAGGACCTATGGTTATTGGTGATGAAAGCGCTGCTGATTACGTTGAACAATCTATGTTTACTTCTTATCAATACGGCGCTACAGGTTATTTGTGGTGGTGCGGTTTTGACCAAGATAAGTTTGATTTCCCACCCTACGACGGCTCTGGGTTAGAACAAAATTTAGGACTTGCAACAATCGACGGAAAGCCCAAGAAAGTTTTACTTGCAATGAAGAAAATGCAAGACGTTATTTCGGAAACCCAAGATTTACCCGCATTTGACAAGCACGCAGTTGTTATTTTACCCGACGGTGAAAACGGTTGGGAAAATTCTTACGCATCTTTCTGTATGGCGGCACAAGCAGGGTATAGCGTTGAATTTGCTTGCGTTACCCAACCGCTTAAAGATAGCGATTTTTATATCGTTCCTTGCGTAAAGGGTGATTTGAACTTAAAATATAGACAAAAACTTTTAGAAAAGATTGAAAACGGTGCAAAAGTTCTTTTCTCGTATAATGGCGGTCATATCAGTTGGTTTGAAAAACTTACGGGTATAACTACTACTGGAAGAATAGGTCATAGAAGAGATAAAAAGTTCACCGTTAACGGGAAAGAAGTTGTTGTTCCGTGCGACGTGGATTTATTAATCAAACCGATTACGGCAGAAGTTGTTATTGAATCTGATGGTGATATAATTCTTACCAAAAACAAGATTGGCAAGGGCGAAGTTTATTTCTTAAACGCTCGTTTAGAAGACGCTTACGTTAAGGCTTATAAACCCTACGAAAGTGGTATGCACGAAATTTATTCGTTGTTCTTAAACGGCGCAAAAAGACCGCTCGTTCTTAACAGCGAACTTTGTTGCGTAACCTATCATACCGTTGATAAAGATACCGTTGTTGTTTTAGTCACTAACTTTGACGAAAACAAAAAGTTGGAATACACGCTTGACGGCTATAAAATTGAAAGCACTAAATTCTGTACGGCAGACGACAAAACCATTACCTTTAACGAAAGATATGCTTATATCGTTTGTAAGCGCAAATAATTAAAAAGATAATCGCCCCTAGTTAAAATCTCGGGGCGATTTATTATTTAGGGATAAAATTCCGCATATTAAAACAAAATTCGTGCATAATATTAAAGGCGGATATAAAGGGGGAATTATGGACGATAAGTTTTTATGCGGTGTTCTTTTAGGTATGCTCGGTGGAGCGGTGCTTGTTGCTAATTCAGCAAAGGCAAGACAAATGGTTAAAGACGGGCAAGAACAAGTAAAAGACAAGGTTAACGAAACCTTAAACGGCTGTAAGAAAAAAGAAAACAACTAATAAAAAACGGAGTGTTTCACTCCGTTTTATCTTTTAATAAATTCTTTTCCCGTGATTAAATAATCAATGGAAACGTTGTAATATTTGGAAAAGGCAACCAAAAGCTCTAAAGAAGGTTGTCGTTTTCCGTTTTCGTAATAAGACAAACTTTCTCTAGATACATTTAAATCAAGTGCAACCTTTTGTTGTGTGTATCCTTTTTCTTTTCTTATTTGCTTTAAGTATTTCATAAAAATCCCTTGACATTATTGTAACAATTTGTTATAAATATATTGTAACAATATGTTACATTTGAAAAAATAAAGGAGAAAAGTTAATGTTTTGCAGAAGATGTGGAAAATATAATCCAGATGGCGAGCCTGTCTGTAAGTATTGTGGTGGAGAGTTAACAAGAGATGATAATTATAGAAGGTCTGATTCGTCCTATGGTGCAGACCAAACCATTGTTGGGGTATTATTGGCAATTTTTTTAGGGGTAATAGGGCTTATAATTGGGCTTTTGGTTTATAAAGGGGGATATGATAGAGATACTTTTTTGAGCGGGTGGATTAAAGGATTCGTTGGTTATATAGTAGTCGTGGTAATGCTAATTGGTTTTGTTTGTTGTTTACCACTTTTGTATTAATCTATACAACGTAAATATAAAAAAATCAAAAGGCAAGTGAAAAACTTGCCTTTTTATATTGTAAAAAATGCTAAAATGTGGTACAATACAATCGTGGAAAGATTTTTGTGCCTTGATATAGGCGATAAAAGAATAGGCGTTGCCGTTTCAGACCCGTTTAATTCGTACGCACTACCCGTGGAAACTTATCATAGGAAAAATTTAAGGACCGACCTTGATAAAATCGTTTGGTACGTTAAGGAAAAATGTGCGACTGCGTTGGTTTGCGGATTACCTGTTAATTTTGACGGAACACCGTCCGTTCAAACTAAAAAAGCCGAGTTTTTTATTGAAAAACTAAAAGAAAGGCTTTCGGTTGAGATTTTCACCGTGGACGAGCGTTGTTCTACTTGTGAGGCGGAAGATAGGCTTATCGAACAAGGTATGAGTAGGAAAGAGCGCAAGCAAGTGGTGGACAGTCTTGCAGCGACGACTATATTGCAAGGATTTTTAAACGATAAAAACAAAAAAGTTAATCATTAAAGGAGATATTATTATGAGCGAAAAAGAAAAGAAATGTACTTGCGGTTGCGACGAACACGGCTGTGATTGCGGTCACGACCACGATTGTGATGACGACATTGTTGAACTTACTACCGAAGACGGAAAGAAACTAAAATTCTACTTCGTTGGCACTATTGAATATAAAGGAAAGAATTATTCTGCTTTCGAGCCGGCTGAACAAATCGACGGTATTGAAGACGACGACCTTATTATATTTGAACTTTCTGGCGACGACGAAGAAACTGCCGATCTTCTTCCCGTTGAAGACGACGATCTTTTAGACGAAATCTTTAACGAATTCTGCCGTGTTTTAGAAGAAGACGAACTTGCAGAAGAAGCAGAATCTTTAGAGCCGGACGAAAAGTAATTTAGATTTGAAAAATTTGTCAATAAACTTAAAAGAGCCAAACGGCTCTTTTTTGTTGTAAATTTTTCAATTGTATGTTAAAATATAGGAACAAAGGGGATTTATTATGAAAAAAATTGTTATTTTTATTTGTTTAATTCTTTCACTTTGCGCTTGTGTTTGTGCGGTTGGTTGTACTCCACCAGCAAATCACGAACACGAATATACTACTCTTGTAGAAAGGATTGAATCTACTTGTTCTGCTAAGGGTAAGGAAGTTTATAAGTGCGCTTGTGAAGAAACAAAAACTATTACTTTAGAAATCGATAGCACTAAGCACGATTATAAGACGCAATACTCTTTCAATGCGCAAAAGCATTGGAAAGAGTGTAGACTTTGCTCTGATAAATTAAACGAATTTGCTCACGAATTTTTAGATTCAAGCAAACAACTGACCAAAGCGCCCACCTGTAACGAAAAGGGCTTATATACGTATACTTGCGTTTGTGGACAAACTCACACCGAAGATATACCCGCAGACCCGACCTTACACGATTTTAAGGGCGAGTATTTCATAGATGGAAACACGCACTATCAAAAGTGTCAAGAGTGTCAAACCGCAGGGACAAAGACGGCGCACGAATTTTTAGATTCAAGCAAAGAGCAAACCAAAGCGCCCACCTGTGACGAAAAGGGCTTATATACGTACACTTGCGTGTGTGGACAAATTCACACCGAAGATATACCCGCAGACCCGACCTTACACGATTTTAAGGGCGAGTATTTCATAGATGGGAACACGCACTATCAAAAGTGTCAAGAGTGTCAAACCGCAGGGACAAAGACGGCGCACGAATTTACTAAAGAAGAAAAAAATCAATCAAAGCATTGGGTTGAGTGTGAAGATTGCGGTGCTAAATCAAACGAAGAAAATCACGAGTTTACTTGGCAAAGTAATATAAGCGAACACGCTGGTGTTTGCGATTGCGGACAAGAAATAGACGGTGCGCACAGTTTCGCTCAAGGCGAATTTACTTGTTCGGTATGTGAAACTGCTGTATACACCGTAACGCTTAAAGCAAAAGCAAGTGCTAATGCCCCAGACTTTTATTTAAGTAATAAAGTCGTTCAAGATTTAGGTTTAACCGATTTAGGAAGCGGCGTATACCAAATTAAAGTTTTGTTGGGCGAAAAGATAGTATTGCCTGTAATGAAAGAAATTAAAGATGCGTCAGACGAATGTTACGCAAAATCTTGGGTTTACGGGAACAAAACCTATACCGAAATTACTGTAAACCAAACCGATTTACCCACACTTATAACTAACGGCACGATAGAGTTGACCTTGACGTACGGTGCAATGTGGACGCCTTTCTTCTAAAAACATAAAACGAATATAAATTTTAGTGGCGTAATGATAGAAAATATCGTTACGCCATTAGTTTATTTAAAAAAGGGCAAAATCTTTTAAAAAGGCGTTAAAAATCCTTGCTAAACGGGCGTGTTTGTGCTAAAATATACAAGCAAAAATTCGCACCCGATATCGTTACGGATTTTCGTGTTTTCGAAAATAAACTTTCTCAATCGAAAATGTAATCCGAAAAAATGGCGGACGGGGAGGCAGAACGGAGGTATTTATTATGGCAGTTATCACAATGAAACAGCTTTTGGAAACGGGTGTTCACTTTGGACACCAAACCAGACGTTGGAACCCCAAGATGAAAAAGTACATCTATGGTGAAAGAAACGGTATTCATATCATCAACCTTGAAAAAACGGTTGAACTTATTGAAAACGACGTTTATCCTTTCGTAGTAGACATTGCTAAACAAGGCAAGAGCGTACTTTTCGTTGGTACTAAAAAACAAGCGCAAGACGCTATCAAAGAAGAAGCAGAAAGATGCGGTCAATACTACATCAACGCTAGATGGCTTGGTGGTACGCTCACCAACTTCAAGACCATTAGGTCAAGAATTGATAGACTTAACAAACTTGCTAATATGGAAAAGATGGGCGAATTCGACCTTTTACCTAAGAAAGAAGTAACCCAACTTAAAGCCGAAATGGAAAAACTTGAAACCAACCTCGGCGGTATTAAGGAAATGAGAAGTCTTCCTGGTTTAATGTTTATCGTTGACCCCGAACAAGAAGACATTGCTGTATTAGAAGCAAAGAAACTCAATATTCCTATCGTTGCAATTACCGATACTAACTGTGACCCCGATTTAATCGACCACGTTATTCCTGGTAACGACGACGCTATTAGAGCAGTTAAACTTATCGCATCAGTAATCGCAGACGCTATTATCGAAGCAAATCAAGGCGAACAAATGGCTAAAGACGCTGGCGAAGAAGTTGCAGAAGAAGTTGCTACTGCAGAAGTTGCTGAAGAAAAAGCAGAATAATTCAATAAAATATAAGGGAGAGTATAAATATGTTTACATCTAAAGACGTAATGGAACTCCGTAAAAAAACGGGTGCAGGCGTTGCAGATTGCCAAAAGGCACTTAAAGAAACCAACGGCGATATGGATAAAGCAGTTGACTTTTTGAGAGAAAAAGGTATTGCTACCGCTGCTAAAAAGGCATCAAGAATCGCCGCAGAAGGTATCGTTGCTGCTAAAATCGAAGGAAAGGTTGGCGCTCTCGTTGAAGTTAACTGTGAAACCGACTTCGTTGCTAAAGGCGATCAATATAAAGAATTTGTTAACGGCGTAGTTGACTACGTTATCGCTAACGACGTTGCTGATATCGACGCTCTCGTTGCTGTTAAGAACGACGAAACGATTGCTGCAACAGCAAAAATCGGTGAAAAAATCGCTATCCGTCGTTTTGCTAAATATGCTACCGACAACGGTGTTGTTGAAAGTTACATCCACATGGGTGGTAAGGTAGGCGTTTTAGTAGAAATCGAAGGTTGCACTTGTGATTCTGCAAAAGAACTTGCACACGACGTTGCACTTCAAATTGCTGCATCTAAGCCCTTGTACTTGGTTGCAAGCGAAGTTCCCGCTGAAATCCTTGAACACGAAAAAGACATTTTAAGAGCGCAAGCACTTAACGAAGGTAAACCCGCTGCTATCGTTGATAGAATGGTTGAAGGTAGAGTTAAGAAGTATTACGACGAATTTTGTCTTATGAATCAAGCGTTCGTTAAAGACCCCTCTATGACTATTGAAAAACTCGTTAAGAGTTATGGCGACAAGATGGGTAAAACTCTTACTGTAAAGCGTTTCACCAGATTTGAAATGGGCGAAGGTTTGGAAAAGAGAAACGACGACTTTGCTGCTGAAGTAGAAGCACAAATGAAGAAATAATTGATTAGAAAACAAAGAGTCTGAAAATTCAGGCTCTTTTTTTTGTTAAAATTTGCCGATTAAAAAAATCTTTTCATTTATGTTCGGTTAGGATATTTACAAATTGCAAAAAAAAGTATATAATAGATAAGACGATATGCAAAAATTTAATTTTTGAGCATAAGGAGAAAATTTAAAGATGCAAAAGGCTATTTATAAGAGAGTAATAATTAAACTTTCCGGTGAAGCGCTTGCCGGCGAACAAGGAAACGGGATTAACGAAAAGGTTTTAGAAGAAATTACAGACCAAATTATCGCAGTTAAAAATCTCGGTGTAGAAATAGGTATTATCGTTGGCGGTGGAAACTTCTGGCGTGGTAGACAAGGCAAGGAAATGGATAGAACGACTGCCGACCATATGGGTATGCTTGCAACCGTTATCAACGCACTTGCCGTTCAAGACGCTTTGGAAAGAAAAGGCGTTCCCACCCGTGTTCAAACTGCGCTTACTATGACCAGGGTTGCAGAACCTTACATTTTAAGAAAGGCAATGTCGCACTTAAACAAGGGTAGAATAGTTATTTTTGCTTGCGGTACGGGAAATCCGTATTTTACCACCGATACGGCGGCGGCACTTCGTGCGGCGGAAGTTGGTGCGGAAGTATTGCTTTTAGCAAAGAACGTGGACGGTATTTATGATAGCGACCCCAAAACCAACCCCAACGCAAAGAAACTTAAAACGGTTTCTTATAAAGACTTTATTGCTCAAGGCTTAAAGGCTATGGACACCACGGCAATTACAATCTGCATGGAAAACGACATTAAAGTTCTTGCTTTCGGTTTGTTTGAAAAAGATGCGTTAATTCGTGCGGTTTCGGGCGAAGAAATAGGAACTTTAATTAAATAACTTTTGTGAGATATAATATAAGGAGAACAATTATGGCTATTGAAAACGAACAATTTGAAATGATAATGATGGAAGTTATGGAAAAAACCGAAAAAACCGTTTCGGTTTTGAACAGCGAATATATTACTATTCGTGCAGGTAGAGCAAACCCGCATATTTTAGACAAAGTATTAGTAGATTATTATGGCACTCCCACGCCTATTAACCAAGTAGGTAACCTTTCGGTAACCGAAGGTAGATGTTTGGTTATTGCGCCTTGGGATGCAAGTATGCTTAAAGTTATAGAAAAGCAATTGATTGCTGAAAACCTTGGAATTAACCCCGTTAACGACGGCAAAGTTATTCGTTTGGTTTTCCCTGCGCTTACTGAAGAAAGAAGAAAAGAAATCGTTAAGCAAATCAAAAAGATGGCGGAAGATAGCAAAGTTGCAGTAAGAAACGTTCGTCGTGACGGTATGGATGCGTTAAAGAAGATGAAAAACAACAAAGAACTTTCTGAAGACGAACACGCAGTTTGCGAAAAAGAAGTTGATAAAGTTATTGCAGAAACCATTGAAAAGATTGAGAAACTCTGTGCTGACAAAGAAAAGGACGTTCTTTCTGTATAATGGAGAATTTAAGAGTACCTAGTCACGGGGGGATAATTATGGACGGTAACGGCAGGTGGGCAACTCAACGTGGAAAAGACCGTTCAAAAGGGCATGCGGAAGGTTCTAAAAACGTGGAGAAAATTGCAACACACGCTTTTAAGTTGGGGGTTAAGACTTTAACCCTTTACGCATTTTCTTCGGAAAATTGGTCTCGCCCGCAGACCGAAGTTAACGAACTTATGAGATTGCTTAAAGTATATCTTAAAAAGTTCGCCAAAAAGTTTGCTACTAAAAAGGCTCGCCTTGTTGTTTCTGGTGACAGGAAAGGGCTTTCAAGCGAACTTGTAGAAGTAATTGAACAATGCGAAAAAATGAGTGAAGACTGTGTGGAATACACTCTCAATATTGCGCTTAATTACGGCGGTAGACAAGAAATCGTCCGTGCTGTCAACACTCTTATTGAAAAAGGCGAAGAAATCACCGTTGACGGTATTTCGTCAAATTTATACACAGCGCCTTTCGGTGAACCCGATTTAATTATTAGAACGGGCGGGGAATATCGCCTTTCTAACTTTTTGCTCTTTCAAGGAGCGTATAGTGAATTGTATTTTACAGACGTTTTATGGCCGGATTTTTCTGAAAGTCAATTTGATTTGGCAATAGAAAATTATTCTCGCCGTCAACGTCGTTTTGGTGGGGTATAAGATGCTCAAAAGGTCGATTACGGGGGCTTGTTACGTTGCCGTTATGGTTGCGTTTTTCTTGCTCCGTGAATTGCTTGACGCGCGTTTATTTCATATCTTTACCTGCTGTTTATTGATTGCGGGTACTGTGGAAATTGTAAACGCGCTTAAAAATTATTTAAGTAAATTTTTACGCATCACGGCTATCGTGGGTGCGAGTTTAATTGCGCCCTGTTATTGTGCGTTTGAATATCTCATAGCACCATTTTCGGGCTTTATTGCGAGTTTAAGTATAATTTTAGTAGGCGTTATAATCGCCGTTGTTTGTTGTACTATAAATAAGTTAAGTTTTAAGAAAAACTCAGTCGCAATTCTACCTTTTATTTATCCCGCGTTATTTTTGACGTTTATGCTTTTAGCAAACGACGGTGCGTACGGATTTATAGTTTTGCTTTTATCTTTCGTTGTTTCGCCACTTTCAGACACTTTTGCTTATTTGGTTGGTTGCTCTATCGGTGGAAAAAAACTTTGCCCCAAATTGAGTCCCAAAAAAACTTGGTCTGGTGCAATAGGTGGAACGGTGGGCGGAATTGTAGGTGCACTCGTAGTGTATTTCATATTTACGCCAACGGTTAACTTTTTCTCGCCTGCGCTTTGGTTTGGTATAGTAGGGTTTACTGCTAGCATAGTAAATATTTTCGGCGACTTGTTTGAAAGTTATATAAAGCGCAAGGTCGGAATAAAAGATATGGGCAAAATTTTACCTGGACACGGGGGCGTTATGGATAGAATTGACGGAACGCTTTTTGCCGTTGTTTGGATTTATTTGTTATTTTTATTTGTTTAACGGGAATAATATATGAAGAAAATAGCATTGATAGGAAGTACGGGCTCAATCGGAAAGCAAACTCTTTCGGTGGTGCGCCGTTACCCTGACAAATTTAAGATTGTTTCACTCGCCGGAGGTAATAACGACGGCGAGTTTTTAAAACAAGTGCAAGAATTTAAACCTGCCGTTGCAACTATGGCTAAAGAGTTAGATAAAGCCGAATTGATAAATGGCACGGAATATTTCTTTGGGCAAGACGCTTTTAAGAATGCGATAATCGACGACGCAGATATTGTCGTTGTGGCGTTAGTTGGGTTTAAGGGCTTATTAGCCGTGCTTGACGCTATTGAAAAGGGCAAAGATATTGCACTTGCTAACAAAGAAAGTTTGGTCGTTGGCGGAGAACTCGTTATGGAGCGTGCCAAAGAAAAGGGCGTGAGAATAATGCCCGTAGACAGCGAACACTCGGCTATATGGCAAGCGCTTAATTTCGATTGTGCAAAGCCGTTTAACCGCATTATTTTAACCGCAAGCGGTGGTGCTTTCCGTGATTTAACAAAAAAAGAGTTAGATTGTGTTACAGCCGAACAAGCCTTGAAACACCCCAACTGGAATATGGGTGCAAAAATCACCGTGGACTGCGCAACGCTAGTTAACAAGGCGTTTGAAGTTATAGAAGCAAAATGGTTATATAACGCAAAGTTTTCAAACATAGAAGTGGTAGTTCATAGAGAAAGTATAATTCACTCTATGGTGGAATTTAAGGACGGTGCGGTAATGGCGCAAATGAGTTATCCGACTATGGAACTTCCTATTCAACTTGCCTTAACCTATCCCGAACGATTTGATACGGGCATAAAACCGCTTGACTTGTTCGCTATAAAGAGCCTTACTTTTGAAAAAGTAGATAATGAGCGTTTTCCATGCTTTGATTTAGTCGTTCAAGCGGGCAAAACGGGTGGAACTTTCCCTGCCGTTGCAAATTCGGCTAACGAAAGAGCGGTGGAATTGTTCTTAAATGGGAAAATTTCGTATAAAGATATATATAAGTCGATTTACGGAGCGTTGCAGTCCTTTGACGGTGGACATCACGTTCACCTTGAAGATTTAATAGGCGCAGACGCTTTCGCAAGAAAATACGTGGACGATTTATTTGGAGTAAAATGAATTTATTATTAACGGGTACTTTCGGTGAAATAGCAAGCACGGTGGGATACGTCCTACTTGCCATTTTGGTACTGCTTGTTATGATTACCGTGCACGAATTAGGACATTACGTTTCGGGAAAGATTTTAGGGTTTGGTATCGACGAATTTGCGATAGGTTTCGGTCCAAAAATATTTTCTAAAAAGAAAAAGGACGGAGAAGTTTTCTCCGTTCGCCTTTTACCTTTGGGTGGATTTTGCGCATTTAGGGGGGAAGATGCTGAAAGCGACGACCCCACGGCTTTTAACAACCGCAAACCTTGGCAAAGAATAATCGTACTTATTTCGGGCGCATTTATGAACTATCTATTAGCCGTAGTTATAATTGCAGTTATGTTCGGCGTTTACGGTCAAACCGCACTTATGACTTACAAAGTGGAAGATTTGCCTGCGGGCTATACCGTTGAAAACAGTTTTTGCGAACGTGATATTATTATAAAAGCCGACGGGCGCAACGTTTATTTAACCACCGACTTAATGGAAGTAATTAAAGATAAAAAACAAGGGGATAGCGTGCCTTTTACCGTGAGAAGAAGCGGGAAAGACGTTGACCTACAAATCAAGTTAAGAGCGGACACCGATTTTGTTAACGTTGAAGACAATGCAAAACTCTTAAAGGCTTTGGGTATTAAATACACGTTAGACCAAGACGGAATATTAAAGGCAACGGGGCTTGCTAACACGGGGCTTAAAGTTGGATTTTTCAAAACGATTGCCTTATCAATTGAGTATTCTTTTAAACTTGCAGGTTCGCTATTCGTTGTTTTGGGACAATTGCTTACAGGTGCATTAGGGATAAGTTCGCTTGGCGGAACGGTAACGACCATATCTTTAACAGCCACGGCGGTAAAGATAGGCGGTGTAAGAAACCTATTAAACATTGCGTCGTTTATAGGTGTTAATTTGGCGGTGTTTAATCTCTTGCCTATACCTGCGTTAGATGGTTCACGGGTTGTGTTTACCGCAATAGAAGGGGTGCGAAAAAAACCGCTTGACCGTAGAATAGAAGGCTTAATTCATACGGTTGGATTTGTTTTAATAATGCTGTTTGCAATATTTATAGACTTGCAACAATGTTTTTAGAAAGATAATATAAAATTTGTAAAGGTATAAAGAATTTTTATAAAAAAATAATAGCGTATTTTGAAAAAATGTAGTATAATAACTTTTAAGTTATGACGACTATATTTTGGAGGAAATAAAAATGGCTATTAAAAATGCTTATCTTCTTGACCTTTTGGCAAGAACGGAAAAAAGAAACCCTGGCGAACCTGAGTTTATTCAAGCGCTTACCGAAGTTTTATCTACTTTAGAACCCGTTATCGAAAAGAGACAAGACTTGGTTGACGCAGGTGTTCTTGAAAGAATCGTAGAACCTGAAAGACAAATTATTTTTAGAGTTCCTTGGGTAGACGACAATGGTAAACCCCACGTTAATAGGGGCTTTAGAGTTCAATACAACTCTGCAATCGGACCTTACAAGGGCGGTATTAGATTACACCCGTCAGTTAATATCGGTATTATCAAGTTCCTTGGTTTTGAACAAGTGTTTAAGAACAGTTTAACCACTCTCCCTATGGGTGGTGGTAAAGGTGGTTCTGACTTTGACCCCAAGGGCAAATCTGACAATGAAATTATGAATTTCTGTCAAAGTTTTATGACTGAACTTTGCCGTCATATCGGTGCTGACCTTGACGTTCCTGCTGGTGATATCGGCACGGGCGCAAGAGAAATCGGTTATATGTTCGGTCAATACAAGAGAATTAGAAACGAATGGGTTGGCGTTCTTACTGGTAAAGGGCTTAACTATGGTGGCTCTCTTGCAAGAAAAGAAGCAACCGGCTACGGACTTTGCTATTTCACACACGAAATGTTACAAGCAAACGGCATGAGTTTTGAAGGGAAAACCGTTCTCGTTTCAGGCTCTGGCAACGTTGCTATTTACGCTTGCGAAAAGGCAACTGAATACGGCGCTAAAGTTGTTGCTATGTCTGACAGTAACGGTTATATTTATGATAAAGATGGTATCGACCTTGCGTTAGTTAAACAAATTAAAGAAGTTGAAAGAAAGAGAATTAAAGAATACGTTGAACGTAAACCTAGTGCAGAATATCACGAAGGTTGCAAAGGCATTTGGACTATTCCTTGTGATATCGCTCTTCCTTGTGCAACTCAAAACGAAATTGATGGAGAAAGCGCAAGAGCACTTGCTAAAAACGGCTGTAAAGTTGTTTCAGAAGGTGCAAATATGCCGTCTACTCCCGAAGCTATTGAAGTTTACTTTGAAAGCGGAATGCTTTACGGACCTGCAAAGGCTGCAAACGCAGGTGGCGTTGCAACCAGCGGTTTAGAAATGAGCCAAAACTCTTTAAGACTTTCTTGGTCTTTCGAAGAAGTTGACGAAAAACTCCACGGCATTATGAAATCTATTTTCAAAGCGTGTGATACCGCTTCTAAAGAATACGGTATGCCCGGCAACTATATGGCTGGTGCGAACATTGCAGGCTTTATAAAAGTTGCAGAAGCAATGAAAGCCCAAGGCAACGTATAACGGTTTTTCCGATACCTGTGGGAACGTCGGTTTACAATCGATAATATAGTTCGCTTTGTCTTGTTTGCAATTGAACGCTTAAAAACAAATTAAAAAACGCTTGCTTTTTAGCAAGCGTTTTTTTGTGGCGTTAAATTATTAACATATTGTTTTCGTTTAGTTTAATATCGGTTGCAACAGAGTAAAGGTCGCAAGCGAGCACGTCTTTTTCAAAACATTTAAGCGCGGTCTTTTTAAGTTGGTCGGTATCGCTTTTTCTAGTTAAAACGGGTAGGGCTGCTTTTTTAGAAATTAAGGAAATTAAATCTTTACTATTAGATTCAACCGCTAATATTTTAGCGTAAAGTTTGTTTTCTAAACAATCTTCAACGAGTTTTTGCTCAATTCCAAGAAAGTTTGCGGTTAGTATGCGGTTTATTCTTGTTTTGGTGTAGCGCTTGGTGGAAACTTTTTCAACTAAAGCATCAATAGTGTGGTTGTCCTTGCAGAGTGCTTTTATTCTATTTTCAAGCCCTTCTGTGCAGTCGGCAATTCGTGATAGACTTTCTGTTGTTGCCGTAACTGCGGAAGAAATAATAAGTTTATCAAACGCAAAGGGGTAGCCTTTAATATCTTGATAGGAAAAGGGTGGAACGCTCTTTTTTATTTTTTTGCGTTCGCCTTGTTTTATGGCGTTTCTAATACTACTTGCGCTAGTAATACCTTTTTTAAGGGTTAAATCGTTGTGGTCGCCATCTCGTAACATAGGGTATATCTTAATATCGCTATTGTTTTTAATTAACGCTTTGGTATATTCAAGCCCTAAAATATTATTCGGTGAAGAAATTAAAGAACTATCAAATTCGTCGTCAGAAAGTTCTTTAACCGTTTCGAACTTGGCTTTTGCAAGAGAAATCCCACCGTCAAGTTTTTCTTTTAGCACTCTCTTAAATTCCTTGCTTTCATTTAGCATAGCGTGGGCAAGATTATAATAAGCAGTTTTGTCCCCGTTTTCTACGCCAAAGCATACGCCGTCTACCACGCTCAAGCGGTTGATTATATTCATTGCGCCCGTAGCGAAAGTTTCTGCGTTTGCCGTTGCAAATACCGTGGGGAGTTCTACAACCAAATCCGCCCCCGCTAGAATAGCGTGGCGGGCACGGGTAAACTTGTCTAAAATTGCAGGCTCACCACGTTGGGTGAAGTTTCCGCTCATTAAAACGATAAGTTTTTCCGCTTTTAGTTCACGTTTAATATAATCGATATGTTTAAGATGTCCGTTATGTAACGGATTGTATTCAGCAACAGTGGCGCAAATTTTCATAAAAAATTCAAAAACCCCAAACTATTTATTTACTTTTTTGATTAAATGTTGTACAATAATACGGTAATAATATTTTACACTATTTACATGTGTTTTGCAAAATAAATATCAAAGAAAAATTAAAAGGAGTGATAATTATTATGTCCAACGTTTTAGAAAATATTAAAAGCAAGGCGTCCGCGCTTAATAAATGTATTGTTCTTCCCGAAGGCGAAGATTCAAGAGTGGTTATTGCGGCTGCCGAAGCAGTTAAACAAAAACTTGCAAGAGTGGTTGTTTTAGGCAATCCCGAAGAAATAGCAAAAGCAAATCCCGACGTTAATCTTGACGGCGTTACCATTATAGACCCCGTTACCAACGCAAAAACCCGTGACTATGCGGAAATCTTATTCAACGCACGTGCAGGTAAAATTAATAAAAAGACTGGTCAACCCGAATATGCGGACGTTGACGCTGCCGTTAAGAGTATCTTAAAAGATTACACTATGTACGCTGCTTTAATGCTTAAGGCAGGGGACGTTGACGGTTTAGTTTCAGGCGCTTGCCACTCAACGGCAAACACTCTCCGCCCCGGTTTACAAGTAATTAAAACTGCACCTGGTATCAACACCGTATCAAGCAGTTTCATTATGGTTGCCGATAGAGAAAATAAATACAATCCGGACGGCGTTGCAGTTTTTGCAGACTGCGCAATCAATATTGAACCGGATGCTCAACAAATTGCAGACATTGCAATATCTTCTGCAGAAACGGCTAAAAATATTGCAGGTATCGAACCAAGAGTTGCAATGCTTTCTTTCTCAACTATGGGCTCTGGTAACGACGACAAGTTCTTTAAGAGCGTTCCCAAAATGCAAGAAGCAACTGCTATTGCAAAGGCTGCCGCTCCCGACCTTAAACTTGACGGTGAATTTCAATTCGACGCTGCGGTTGCACCCGAAGTTGGCAAATTAAAAGCACCCGATTCACCCGTTGCTGGTAATGCAAACGTATTCGTATTCCCCAACATTAACGCTGGTAATATCGGTTATAAAATCGCACAACGTTTCGGCGGATATATGGCGCTTGGTCCTATTTGTCAAGGTTTTGCTAAACCTATCAACGACTTGTCACGTGGATGCAGTTCAGACGACGTAATTGCTGTTATTGCAATCACCGCTTTACAAGCACAATAAGAAAATTATTAAAAGGAAATATATATATGAAAATTTTGGTTATCAATGCGGGAAGTTCATCCCTTAAATATCAACTCATTAATATGCAAGACGAAAGCGTAATCTTAAAGGGCGTTTGTGAAAGAATTACGGCTACCGGTGGTATTCTTACTCAAAAGACTTTCGACGGTAGAGAGTTCGTAATTAAACAAGATATGCCCACTCATAAAGAAGCAATGCAATTAGTTCTTACTGCAATGCTTGATAAAGAAAAAGGCGCACTTAATAGCGTTGATGAAATAAGTGCCGTAGGACACCGTGTTCTTCACTCTGCAGAAGACTTCCATAGTTCTGTTGTAATCGACGACGAAGTTATTGCAATCTGTGAAAAGAACGCTGAACTTGGACCTTTGCACATGCCCGGCAATATCGCTTGTATCAAGAGTTGCCGTGAAGTTATGAAAGGCGTTCCTATGGTAGCGGTATTTGATACCACTTTCCACTCAACTATGCCTGCAAAAGCGTATATGTACGGAATCCCTTACGAAGTATACGAAGAACATAAAATTAGAAAATACGGTTTCCACGGAACTTCTCATAAGTTCGTAAGCCAAGAAACCGCAAAACTCTTAAACGACCCCAACGCAAAGATGGTTATCTGCCACTTGGGTAACGGCTCTTCTATTTCTGCAGTTAAAGACGGAAAGTGCCAAGACACTTCTATGGGTTTCACTCCGCTTGAAGGTTTGGTTATGGGCACTCGTAGTGGTGATATCGATCCCGCAGCAGTTGATTATTTGAGAGTTAAACTCGGCTTAAAGCCCGAAGAAGTTGTTAACTATCTCAACAAAAAGTGCGGTGTGTTAGGCGTTAGCGGAATTTCTAGCGACCTTCGTGAC
>JAGCIP010000238.1 GCA_017648525.1 Clostridia bacterium | reverse complement strand
GTTCCGCAAATGCCTGCTGGCGGTATGGGTGGAATGTATTAAGATATAGGCTCTATCCTTTCATATAGTTGATTTTTAATGGAAAAACCCTGCGAAATACTTTGCGTTTCGTTCGGCAAAAATCTAAACAAAAAGCGCACTAATCTTTCTTAGATTAGTGCGCTTATATTTTTTGTCCACTATATATTAACAACGGAATAACTCTGGTCGGTTATAGTAAAATGTTGGTTTAGCGTTTTGTTTGTTAATATGAGTTTAGTTTGTTCTTTTTTATAAACGATAAAAATCATACAATCTGGATATTCAGTAATAATCTTGTTAGCAAGTATAGTTAAAGGGCTGTTTGTTTTTACAGCCGAGTATTCGCAAAGACAAAGGGCGGTGGTTAGCGCATCTCCAAGTCCGCCGTTTATACCAATAATGGTTGCGCTACTAACCCCTGTGTTTGCAGTTTTGCCCGTAAAGGGATTTATTAAGTGCGTATATCTGTTTCCATCGCTATCGGTGTAATATCTTTCGTAATCGCCACTAGTTGAAACGGAAAGGTCGGCGTAATTTTTCGTGTTTACCGTTAAAAGACTTTCGCCTGCTTTTTCGGGGTGTCTTATTCCAAGACTAGAAACTTTAAGAAGATTAAGACTACTACCGCCTATATTCACGTAGCCAGAAGTATGACCCGCATCTTTTAATATTTGGGCAACCGCATCTGCGCAAACGCCCTTAACTAACCCGCTTAAATCAAGTTTAGTATGCTCGTTTGTTTTGGTTAAAACTTTATTTTCAAAATCAATTTGGGCATTGTTAAAATCACAAAGGGAAAGCGCACTTTGAATTTGCTCTTGGGTGGGCGGTGTGTAGTTAGGCGTGTAAGAATACGGGGCAAACCCCCAAAGTTTAACAAGTGGGTAAACGGCGGGGTTAAAAAGCCCGCCTGTAAATAGAAAAGCGTCTTTACCTTGTTTAAGAACTTGCGCTTGCAAATCACTTAAATTAAAGGACGCATCTTTTTTAGCAAGATTAAAATTATAAATAAGAGAAGTTTCCTTGTTGGTTGAAAATTCGTTTTCAAAATTAGAAAGGGTGTTTTTTATAAGCGTTTCCGTTTGTGCGGAAATAGGCTTGTCGTGCGTTTCTATATGAACGGCGGTATTAAAGTAGGCAAAGTCCAAAACTCCGCCTAAACTTTTGCAACCGCTAAAAGAAAAAAGTAAAGCGATTGCTAAAAATACCGTTAAAAATTTTCGCAATAAAGACATAAAAATCCCCGCGTAATAAGATATAAATATATTATATATAAAAATCTTGTAAAAATCAAATTTAAATTGACAAAGCTTTTTTACTTTGCTAAAATAATAATGTATTTTATTTTTTTCGGCGCAAAAAACAAGGGTGCACCTAAAAGGACGTAAATGATTAGATATAAAATAGCAGACGTCGTGTTTGACGCAAAAACTATATATAAATTTTCCGAAAAGTTGTGCGAAAATTATCGTTATAACGGAGAAGAACAGCCCGAATTTACCGTAATTATTACGCCCGAAGATATAAACCAAGAAAAGGTACTCGCATCTGATTTTCCAGATGCGTATTTAGAAAGTTTGGCACTATTTCGCAAGTTGTGTCATTATACGCTAGAGAACGCACAAGGCATAATATTCCATAGTAGTGCGATAATGGTTGATGGAGAGGCGTATTTATTTACCGCACCTAGCGGAACGGGCAAATCAACCCACACCCGCTTATGGAGAGAGATGCTTGGAGAAAGAGCGGTGATGATTAACGACGATAAGCCTATTATAAGGTATATCGACGGGGAATTTTACGTTTACGGCACGCCGTGGAACGGAAAGCATAGGTTAGACACTAACGCTCGTGCTAAAATAAAAGCAATTTGTAAGATTTATCAAGCAAAAGAAAACGTGATAGAAAAGATAAATCCAGCGGAAATGCTTGTGACTTTGCTTGGTCAAACTATTCGCCCAAGCGAAGAAGATAAAATGGACAAGTTGCTAGATTTGTTAGGTAAAATGCTTGAAAAAGTTGAACTTTATAAATTAGGTTGCAACATATCGAGAGAGGCGGCGGAACTGTCGTTTAATACAATGTCAAAGGGGGATAGACAATGAAGATAAAAGACGGATTTATTCTACGTGAAGTTGCGGGGAGTTATATAGTAGTTGCGGTAGGTAGCGCAGTAAAGACTTTTAACGGAGTTATCAATCTCAATCAAACGGGTGCGTTTTTGTGGGAGTTATTACAAAAGGGCGCAGAGAAAGAAGATTTAGTTAAAGCGTTACTTGAAGAATACGAAGTAGATGAACAAACGGCAAGCAAAGACGTTGACGTTTTTATAGAAAAGTTGGAGCAGGCGAACTTGATAAAATAGGAGTTACTTAAGATGGAAAAGCGTGGTTTTGACAATAAGAAATATTTAGAGATGCAGTCGGACAAGATTTTAGAAAGAATAAAAATGTTCGGCGATAAATTATATTTAGAATTCGGCGGAAAGTTATTCGACGATTATCACGCATCTCGTGTTTTGCCTGGTTTTGAGCCGGACAGTAAGATTAAAATGCTTTCTCAATTAAAAGACCAAGCGGAAATTCTTATCGTAATCAACGCAAACGACATAGAGAAAAATAAAAGAAGAAGCGATCTTGGTATTACATACGATTTAGACGTGTTAAGGCTTATCGATATCTTTGTTGATAAAGGTTTTTACGTTGGTAGCGTGGTATTAACGAGATATGCGTCGCAACCGTCGGTAGAAGCTTTTGCAAACCGCTTAAATATGCGAGGCATAAGGGTTTATAAGCATTACGCAATAGAAGGCTATCCGTCGGAAGTAGAAAAGATAGTAAGCGACGAAGGTTACGGCAAAAACGAATACGTTGTTACCACCCGTCCGTTAGTTGTTGTTACAGCGCCAGGGCCTGGTAGCGGAAAGATGGCTACTTGCTTGTCGCAATTATACCACGAAAATAAACGTGGAGTTAAGGCAGGGTATGCTAAATACGAAACTTTCCCCGTGTGGAACTTGCCACTCAATCACCCCGTTAACGCCGCTTATGAAGCAGCAACAGCCGACCTTAACGATATGAATATGATAGACCCGTTCCATTTGGAAAATTACGGAGAGATGGCGGTTAACTATAATAGAGACGTGGAAATATTCCCCGTGCTTTCTGCAATGCTTTCAAAGATAATGGGCGAGTCACCTTATAAATCGCCAACTGATATGGGTGTAAATATGGCAGGATATTGCATAATAGACCCCGACGTAGTAAACGAAGCGTCTAAACAAGAGATTGTTCGTAGATATTACTCTGCACAACTTGAAGTAAGGCGTGGCGTTATCGGTAAAGAAGTAATATCCAAGTTAGAAATCTTGATGCAAAGGTTACACATAAGTATAAACGATAGAGCGGTTGTAGCGCCTGCGTTAGAACTTGAAAAGAGAACTAACGGACCGTGTTGTGCTTTGCAAACGAGCGACGGAATAATGGTAACGGGCAAGACGGGTAAATTACTCGGTGCGAGTGCGGCTGCACTTTTGAACGCTTTAAAAGCCCTTGCGGGAATAGATGACGAGATAGACTTAATATCGAGCAAGGTGATAGAGCCTATTCAAAAACTAAAAGTAAATCATATGGGTAGCGTAAACCCAAGATTGCACACGGACGAAGTGTTGCTATCGTTAGCGGTGAGTGCGGCTACTGACGATACGGCTAAATTAGCGTTGGAACAGTTAGGAAAATTAAAGGGAGCGCAACTTCACTCGTCGGTAATACTTTCGGTGGTAGACGAAAACACTTTGAAAAAATTAGGAATAAACGTAACCAGCGAACCTAAAAGGCAGTAGTGCGCAAAAAATACTGAAAACGTTAAAGAAAAAACAAAAGCAAGGAATTGACTAGAAAAAAGCGTAGTGCTATAATGAAAAGGCAATGAAGAGATACTAAAAAGGAGTGAAAAAATGAAACAGTTAAAATTAGGTTTTTTAGGAGTTGGTGGACGTGGTGCAAACTTAAATAAGCTAGTAGCGGAACATTTCCGTGAGGTTGATATAGTTGCGGTTTGCGACGTTTATGAAGATAGAGCAAAAGACGCGGCGGAAGCAGTAAAAGGATTTAGAGGAGTAGCACCGAGATATTACACTAATGCGGACGAATTGTTGGCTGATGAAGAAGTAAACATAGTAATTATTTC
Source organism: Clostridia bacterium (assembly GCA_017648525.1). GTDB lineage: Bacteria > Bacillota > Clostridia > Christensenellales > Borkfalkiaceae > UBA1259. The sequence continues at coordinate 1,765 of JAGCIP010000238.1, read as the reverse complement.
TGCAGCGTGGGAAGCGCACGCACCGTTAGCGGTTAAAGCAATGAGAGCGGGCAAGATTACCGGATTAGAAGTTGGTGGAGCATATTCGTTAGACGATTGCTGGGCAATGGTTCGCACTTACGAAGAAACTAAAACCCCGTTTATGTTTCTTGAAAACTGTTGTTTTGGCAAAGCAGAACTTTTGGCAACTTCACTCGTTAGAAAGGGAAAACTTGGTGAAGTTGTGTTCTGTCATGCATCATACTGTCACGATTTAAGAGAAGAGATTTGTGGTGGAATTAAGAATAGGCACTATCGTTTAAGGAACTATCTAAATAGAAACTGTGATAACTATCCTACCCACAATTTAGGACCTATCGCAAAGATATTGAACGTAAACCGTGGGAATAGATTGTTAAAGCTTACTTCGGTGGCATCAAAGAGCCGTGGGCTTTCTACTTTCGTACAAGGTAAAGAAGAATACAAATTTTTGCAAGACAAGACCTTTGCTCAAGGCGACGTGGTCTGCACCAACATTACATGTGCGGATGGCTCTTTGATTTCGTTAAAGTTAGATACAACTTTGCCACGTGCGTATAGCCGTGAATTTTTAGTAAATGGTACTAAAGGCATTTATAAGGAAGATACTAACTTAGTGTTGACCGACGAAATGACTTTTGACCACGAAAAGAATATAAGAGAATATGCAGATACTGCAAAACAATTCGAAGAATATTTGCCATCAGTTTGGAGAGAAGAAATGAGCGATGCGTTCAAGGCAAGCCACGGGGGTATGGACCCGATTATGTTAAGCGTATTCTTTGATGCTGCTGCAAACGATAAAGAAATGCCCATAGACGTTTATGATGCAGCAACCTGGATGGCTGTAACCTGCCAAAGCGAAGCTTCGATTGCAGCGGGCGGTATGCCGGTTGAAATTCCTGATTTTACTAACGGCAAGTGGATAATGCGTGAGCCAAAAGAAATTATCAACTTAGACTAGGCGTTTATCAAACAATATAAATACAATATATAAATAAAAACATAAAAAAGAAAACTCGACTTTTTGACAAGTCGAGTTTTTATTATTTTTGCTGGTAAATATTGTAAATTATTGTTTTTTAGCGTTTTTTTCCTTTTCAATTTTTCTAAGGCTCTTTCTGTATTCGATAGGAGATATGCCAAAATGGAATTTGAAAGACTTACTGAAAGAATAGATAGACGCATAGTTAAGCATTTCGGAGATTTCGGTAAAAGTAAGCGAGCCGTCTTTAATAAGTGCCTTTGCGCATTGTAACTTTTTCTCTGCAAAATAATCCATAATAGTAGTATTGGTTGTTTGCTTAAACATTTTTGCAAGATACGAGTAATTATAATTTAAGTGTTTTGAAAGTTCTGTCAAATTACGGATAGAAAAAATATTACCGTCAATATATTGCATAATCTTGTAGCACAAGATTTTGTTTTTGTTAACGTGCTTAGAAGACGGTTTATTTTGGGTGTGCAAGAAGTTTCTAATAAGCAATAAAATAATTTGCTGTAAAGATAAGGAAATAAAGGTTTCCTTTTTGAAACCAGGCGTTAATAACTCGCTGATAATCTGGTCGATTAAGAAAGTGATTGACGAATCGTTAAAAATTCTTTTGTCGGCGTCACGGAAAAGGTTCATAATTTGTTCAAACTCTTCTCTATAAACGTCGTTTTCAAGATAAAATGAAAGAAAAGAATACTTAACGGGGGATTCACCACTGCTGACGATTTTGTGGCTATCACGTGGAAAAGAAAG
>JAGCIP010000237.1 GCA_017648525.1 Clostridia bacterium | reverse complement strand
GTAATTACGATGCTTATTGCGTAATTATCGCTACCTACTGAACCGCCACAGCCACTAGATTCTATTACAGGAATAGTTTCTTCTTCAATAACGTTACCGCAATGCGTACACGTTTTACGTTTCAATCCAGTGCTTTCTTTGGTTGCTTCGGTAATTATTTGCCAGTCAGACGGATTATGTCCTTGTGACGGAACTATCTCCTTTTCTACGTTATGACAAACTGAACATTCTCTCGTCCTTTCACCCTTTTCGGTACAAGACGGATGAGTTGTTACTCTCCACTCTCCGTAACTATGTTCGGGGTCAACGGTGCGATGAATTCTATACATCTCAATTTTGCAATACATACAATAAGCGACTTCTTCGTACCAACCAACTTCTTCACAAGAAGGAGCGTGGTAATTTTCTTGAACGGGAACATCTTTGGTATGACCAAGAGCGGGAATTTCTTTTTGGTCTATTTGATGTCCGCACAAACTACAATGGCGAGATTCACTACCGGGAGTTTCACAACTTGGGTATTCGTCAGTAGTAAAGTAATCGTTATAGACGTGGTTACAATCAAAAATAGTTTCGTGATAACTGTCTACAATCTCGTTACAACGTTCGCAACGAGAAACCATGTCGTAACCGCCATCAACTCCGCCTTCTGGTTCTACACGATTTTCTTCAACGTATGGCAACGGAGAATGCCCAAGCGGAGAAACTTCTCTCCAATTACACATTGCTCCACAAACTGAACACGTTACTTGTTCCCAACCTGCATCGGTACAAGTTGCAGGCTCGCCTTCTTCCCAATAATTGTTATAAACGTGGTCCAAAGGAGACGGGTAATCTTCATCAATAATTTCTTCACACCTTACGCATCTTTGAATTCTATATCCGTTTTGCGTGCAAGATGCTTGCGTAACCTCTTCCCAATTGCCAGAATAGTCGTGACCTAAACTATATTCAACACGAACGTCTCTATAAACTTCCTCTCCACAACGACTACAATAACAAACCGAATCGTAACTTCCTTCTTCCGTACACGTTGCCGGTACGACGTTTTCTACAACGTGTGGAGAAGTGTAATCGTGAGCGCCTGGGTTGTAACCGATAGATTGCCTATCTTTGGTTGCTTCACACAACGCGCAGTGCGTTGACATAAAGCCTTCTGTCGTACAGTCTGGGTATACGTCTATATCTTTCCAACTGTTCCAAACGTGAACGTAGTCACCTATTACGTGCTCAGTGCCGATAACTCCCTCACAACTATCACAGTAGATGATAAGGTCGTATTCTTCTTTTTTAGAACAATTGCCGGCAACTTCATTAGAGCGTTCAGTTGCGCCAGGAACGTGCGCTAACTTTTCAACTGTTGTCGTTTCGATTTTGCTTAGACAGTTTTTACAATGTTTTGACTTTAATCCCGTTGAAGTACAACTTGGCTCTAAGTCTAAACTAAACTCATTTTCGTAGTCGTGTCCAGCAGGGGCAACTTCTCTTGCCGTATAAATATTACATCTTGAACAGGTTAAACGTTCTTCGCCAGAAGTTTCACAACCTGGTTGAACAGCAAGTTCCCACTCGCCATACTCGTGGCCAAACATCGCGCAAACAGTGGTTTTTACAAATACTGCATAACCTTTAACGTTCGACGCGCTGGTTGCCGGAACGGTATCTGGCTCTCCATCACCGTCTACGTCGTACCCCTTAAATATGTAATAGTCGTTACCGTCGATAAAGTCCTCTAACCAGTAGGGGTGAATTATTTGCGTAGTTTTATAGAAACCTTTTTCTAACTGTAAACCGTTAACGTCAAAGAACTCTGCGATTATCCACTTGCCTTGATAATAAACGGTGTTACCGTTGCTCCAACCCGGCATGTCTTCATCCCACATAACGGCAATTTGCGGTTTGTCTACGTAAATGTTTACGTCTGTTATTCCGTAGAAGAACTCACTTTCTCTCATAGAGAAATCTTCTCCTAAAACAACGTTTTTAAGAGTTTGCGGATAGGTTGTGTCATAACTGAAATACCAGTATAACTCTACGCCAGGATACTGTGTAATGACTAACGTTTCAAGGTTGGTTAATTCTTCTAACAACAAGTCTTGACGACCGTGAACGTACGCCGTAGTAATGGTTGTGGCGTTGTTTCTGTTGATTACGCCATAAGCAAACTCCGTAGTTCCTTCTCTGCCGGCGTATTTTGCGCCGTCTTTTAACTGAACTAAAATATAGTCTAAATACAAGCCGTCGTTTTCCCAATTTGCAGGGTTGTTATAGTAAGCGGTGTTATCTATTGAATCGCTCCACATAGAACAATCTTTGCCTACGGTTATTTCTTCAAGCGCCGTACAATCTTTAAATACGCTAAAAGAAAGTCCGCAACCGTCAGGTAAAGCAATGCTGGTAAGACCGGTACAACCTTCAAAAGCATATGTGCTTATTGACTTTAAGCCTGACGGGAACTGAACGGTTTTTAGTTCGGTTACTCTCCTAAACGCCGAATCGTCAATATAGGCCATTCCTTCGGGAACGATAAGGTTTTTAATACCGTTTACCTCATACATTGAATAGGTGTTTCCGTTAACGTCTAACGGCAAGGTAACCGTTTCGGCAGTTCCTATATATTCTATCATCGTATAGTTGGTGCCGTCGTACATATATCTAAAATCATCTTTTTCGATATATTCAAAGTTTTCGCTACCACTTGCGTAACGCCTTGTTCCGTCTTGTTCTAAAATCGTTTTCGCATATAGGCCAATACGCCCGTTATTTTCGTCATCGTTAAACGCAATTTGTAAACCGGAATTGTTTATAATTTCGTAAACTTCAACGAAATAGAACGCTCGCTCTTGTATTTCGGTTAACGTTGAGGGTAAAGTTATACTATAAAACGTTCCACAGTCGTAGAAAGCGTCTTTACAAATTGTTTTTAATCCCTCTTTTAAGATTACGCTTTCTAAACTTATACAATTATAGAATGCTCTTTCTTCAATAGTCGTTATTCCGCTACCGATAGTTGCTTTGCGAAGTTGCTTTGCGCCTTCAAACGCACCGAAACCTAAAAAGGTTACTGAATCAGGAATATCTATTTCAGTTAAAGCCGTGCCTTCAAATGCGAAACCTTGTATCTTTTGCAAGCCGTTGGGTAATTCAATTTTTGTTAACCCCGCACCACCAAATGCAGCAGCGCCTATTTCTTTTAGCGTGCTTGGTAAGCTTACTGATTTAAGGTTGGTACAACCAGAGAACGCATACGCGCCGATTGTTTCTAATCCTTCGTTGAAAATTATAGTTTCAAGCGCTTTACTATCTCTAAACGTGTAACTACCGCAATCTTTAACGCCTGCGCCAAGTTTTAACGATTTAAGCGAATCGCAACCCGCAAACACGAAATCTTGGAAGTGTTCTATGCTGTCTGGCACTTCTAAATATTCTAATGAAGAACAGCCTTCAAACAATCTTGATGGGAAGTAACTTGCAATTGAGCCTTCTTCAAAGGTTATTTTCTTTAAGTTAACCTTGTTCGTGAAAGCGCCGCTCATCCATCTAACCGTGTTAGGCACTTCGTATTCAGTCAACGAATCGCTTATCATTACAATTTGGGTTTTAGCCTTATCGTAAATTGCGCCGTTTTCTGCAACGAAGTTAGGATTGTCTGGGTCAATTTCTATTATTGCAGGACACTGTGAGAATACGGCTACGTCTATCGTTGCAAGTTTTGCGCCGAAAGATAATTTCAATAGATTATTACACTCTCTAAATGCATACGGCTCTATCGTTTGAAGGTTTCTTGAAATTCTAATAGTTTTTAATCTTAATGCGCTTTCAAATGCAGCATATTTAATAGTAGTAACGTTGTCGCCCATT
>JAGCIP010000236.1 GCA_017648525.1 Clostridia bacterium | reverse complement strand
GTTCGCATTAACAATTATATAAAATACTATAAATTGTATCACCGGTATAGCAATAATTGAAAGATAACAAATCAATTTAGCTTTACTAGACTGTTTAATACTATTTGCCATTATTTAGATCTCCTTTGTGTAAATTTCTGAACGTCTCCATTACCTGTCCCTTTAATATATGCCGTTATAACGTATACTCCGTCTTCTATAACGTATTCGCCCTCTGTAAAATGTGTAGAATAATAACCTCTCTCTAAATATATTTTCACCGTACCTTTTCCGCTATCAGTTTCATCAGGTACTAATTCGTAATAACCAGCGCTTGCGATAAAGGAGCTATTATTAGCCGATTTGGGGAAAGCAAAGAAACAAGAACCGTCTTTATTGAACATTATAGGCGCACATTGATTGCCTTTTACGTAATAATATCCAGCGAAGTCATCTTTAATGGTGATTTTCTCTACGTTTTGACACATAGTTATCGAATCAGTGAAAATACTTAAATCAGTAAATACCACTTCATATTTCCCGTCGTTCAAATCATACGTTCCGTTAATTGTTTTCTGCCCTGCAAATTCTTTTTCAAGTTGAACCGAAATCAAGCCACCGTAGGCACTTGTTGCCGTTAGAGAATACGTACCCAAAGTCATTTTATTCGTTGTATTATCAACGTCTAACACAAAAGTTTTATCTTGATTGAGCTGAACTTTAACTGCCCACGTACTAGATGAATAAATGCCTGAAATCGTCTCGTAAGGAGCGTTCGTGTTCAAACTAAAACTTTCATATTCATTGCTACCAACACCAATATTCACGTAAACGCAGCCTTTATATTCCCAGTAAAAACCATTTAGAGTTTGCAAATCATAAACTGCATTATTATCTAAACTAAAACTAATTAACCCACAAGAGTCGTTTGCAATTCTCATCTCAAAACTGCCGCTAGAAACAAGCGTTTTAGTTGATAAATCATAAAATTCAACTACGTTAGTATTATTTAGGTATTTTAATGAAACAATATATTCGCTACCTTCAGGTATATAATCCCCTAAAATCAAACTTGAAGGATTCTCTTCTTCTATATTGATTTTAACTAGATAAGAAAGTTTTTCAGTTTCAATCCTCCAAATTCTTTCACCTAAAAGTTTTAAACCAACTATCTGTTCAACGTCTATAAAATCGTTATTATATGCGATATTTATATCGGAAACACCAGTAACGTCTGTAACTGAAACAATTTTCTCGTCTTTAATATCAGTTTCTTCTAAATCTTTAAAAACTTTAGCCGGAGTAATTTTATACGACACGTCATCGTGATACAGATTGGTTATAGTAATGGTTTCCGTTTTATCCTGTTCATAAAGAGATACTTTAACCGTCAACTTACATTCAACACTATTCCCCGTCTCTGCATTTTTTAACGTAACGTAAACGTTCGTAACACCTTGTTTTTCTGCAACGATTTTATCCCCATCAACAGAAATAATATCCAAATCAGAACGTATGCTTTCAATCGAAACGCTACCTTTATCAACAATTGTTCCGTTATCATACATTACGGGATTTAGTTGAAGTACAACAGGCAAATCCGCTCTATCATCATTACAAAGTTCAACCATATCGGCATTATAGACTTCGCCCATAATACCTGTCATAACGTTTATTGAATATTCTTCGTAAACAACCACTTCTCCCCACTTTGCAGTAACAGTTAAAACGGCATTGCCTAGTGAGTTAGCGGTTATAACGCCGTTTTCTAAACTTATTGCAGTTTTATCACCACTTACGTCGAATGAAAAATCAACGTCTTCTAAAATCTTTCCGTTATACTTTAAAGAATATTCTAGATTAAAACTTGTACCAATCATTAAATTAGTTTCTTCTTCTATGTTCATTGATAAATTCGGAACTAATTTATTGTCTGTAACTACAACGAAACATTTAGCAGTTGAACCATCGTCAAGTTTAGCCCCAACGACAACCATACCTTCAGAAACGGCGTACACCGTTCCATTTTCTATAGTGGCAACTTCAGAATTGTTGGTAAACCAAGTAACGGTTTGATTTTCAGCATTTTCAACACTAACGATTAATTGTTCAAACTCATATTTTTCCAACTTGATTTCGGTCTTATTTAGCGCTATCTTTGACGTAACTTCGGTTTGTGGAACTTCGGTTGACGGCTTTTTACAAGCCGGTACAATCAACAATAACGCTAACGTTACTATCAATAATAAATAAAACTTAAAATTTTTCATCTTTTCCTCTTTTATCTAAACGAGTCTAAATTTATTTCACTACCTTCGGCTACGTTTTCTATTCCGTTAAGCGTAACTCCTTCTATTAAAGCATCAGCATATAATCGATAATCCGAACCTAATTCAGTTTTATATAACGTACACAATGCATAATCCAAAAAGGCTCTTTCTTGCGTTATATGTTTATATAGCATTTCATAAGTTTCAGGCGCTTGTACTTTATACTTTTCTATCTTTTTTAGCGCATCGTTAACGTATCCATACCATTCTTCAAGAATAGATTTAGGCCAATATTCCCTTTTAGCCACACTAAAATAAATATCACCTATACCGGGGCATAAAACGTTCTTTTGATAAGCAGACCACGCACGATAACCATTAAAAAATTTAAGCATATCGTCAGCCGCATCTAAAAAATACCCTTTAAAGAATCTATCGATTAACTCGTTTTGATTTGCATAAACATCCCAGCCGTAATTACAAGAAAGAAACGATTTTAAAATATGCCAACCAGTCATTCCCGCATCGTTTCCATTTTGACTTTCATCAACAAGCATCATTGTGTTATAATCGTAAAACAATTGATAATTAAGTTGCATTGAGTCAAAATTATCGTAAGGATACATAAAATTATGGAAATTAGTTGCATAAATAAACATAAAAATTTCATCTGTTAAAACTGACCATTGCTTTAGATAATCGAAATAAATTAAATTATTTTCATGCGTAAATGAATGCGAATAATCTGCGTCGATAGGTGCATACTCAAGCATAACGTTATCACTAAAAACAACGTCTTCTTTAATGGGTAAATATTGCTTTGTTTTTTGGTCGTACACAACAGGAGGATTTTCATAAAGATTGTACGCAGTAACAACTAATCTAAAATTCGGGTTAGAATACTGTTTGCCTTCAGTGTCATTCTCCATCCAATCCTTAATCCTATCCGCAGCAATATTAATGAATTTGATGTATGCCGCAGAATGGCGTTTACCATACTCGTTAAACTCTTTCATACACGTTTCACAAGTGCATGCAGTTCTTTCGTCAGCGTTAGACGTATTATAAATTGACGCACCCGGATTATTTTTAATTGCATCTTTTATACTGTTGCAATAAGCCTCAATCATTAAATCATATTCTTCTTCATTTCCACGAGCGGTATAACACAATTGAGTTTTATCTTCACTTAGCCAATAATTCTCATGTCCTTCAACAACCGTTTCGTTCATATAAACTAAAGACATATGCGAAATTCTACCACCAACAGCGCCCAAAAATTTACTACTTCTATAAGGCGCGCGCATCCTAAGCGCTGCAAGAGGATTCATATCTAGAAAACGTGGAAAATTGCAATACATAGGAATATCTGGATAATCTATTACGTTATAATTCATAAGCGGAATTTCCGTAACGCACTTATCCAAAGCATAACAATCAATATAGTACTGTTCAAAATTAAGCGTTCTAAATAAGAATTCGTAAACGGCGTAAACCACGCCGTACTCTCCACCGCCGATAAAGAACAAAGTTTTACCTTTGGTTTTAATAGCCATCCCGTTATCAACTTTTACTTCGTCTTCTATTATTATTTTTGAAGAATCGAGTAAAGTAGTGTTCCCGATTGAAATATATTTACTTTCTTCATTAAAAGTTAGTCCACTATCTTTCACAACGGGTAAATTAATACCCGTTGCTTCACTAAATAAAGACGTAAATTCATCCAATGCTAAAATTTCATTTGAATTTGCTTGTTCTGGTACTACAACCGCATAATCAGTGGCCCCATTATACAACAAATATTCGCCTGAAAAAGTTTCGTCTTTAACTTCTACTTGTTCTTGCGGTTTGCAAGCAACTGCAGAAAAAAGACAAACTATTACTAACAAAATTGAAATTATTTTTTTCATAATCATCCTATTTCACCATTATATTGTATGAAACTTGTGCCATATTGTAATTACCATCTAAAACGACTAAAGTAACTTTATATTTACCTGCTTTATTAGCCGTAAATGATGTTTCTTTTGTAAAGTTATAATAACCATCAACGTCTACGATAACGAAGTAATAACTTAATTCAGACAAATTCTTTTCTGTTTCGAATTTCGCTAACTTAATTGATTCGCCTACTTTACCTGACGTTGTTTTAGACGTAATATTTACAACGGGTTTATTATAATCGTTAACAAAAATCGTATATGAACGTGAAGCGCCATTGTCTGTTACAATATCGTCAACAACTTTTACGTTAACGTTATACTCGCCATATTTATCAAGAACGAACTCGTATCCCCTTGACGCATCAGCATTTTTCAAAACAACCTCGTCAACAGATTTAACGAAAGTCCACATAGATTCCTTCGTAGGTCTATACTGCACGGTAACAACAGTTTTAACGTTTGGAGTCAAAACGTCGTACCCAACAAATTTTTCAAGTTTAATAGTTTCACCTATTTTCTTTTCACCTGCATTATTATCGTGAGTCATATCAATAATTGCAGGGGTAAAATCAATAGAAGCACTTGAAATAACTTGATTATTAATCTTTTCGATTTTTATACCTTGACAATCGTTTGTAGCGAGAATTTCTAATTTAAGTATAATACCATCTCTAAAAATTGCTTGATTATCAGTTCCAAAAAATTCAACACCTTTTTCGGTATATAAATTATCGAAAATAAACACATTCTTTTGAGAATTGAAGTTTAACTCTAAACAGTCTTCTTCACCCCAAGAATCGAAAATTTTAACCAAATCGCCATCATTCAAACTAACGAACCACATTCCATCTTGGCTTATAAACGATGCTTTTACAAAGTTTGTACTATTTGTTGCATCATACAAATAACAATTCAAGCGGTCAAAAGGTATATAACTTCCTTCGTCAACGAGTGGGAATAAATTCAAATAGAAATCGTGCCCAGCCAGAATATTTGCAAAGTAAAACGACGCAATATCGTTAACTTTATTTGTAATTTCACAACTTATCCCCTCTGTATCCGCACTAAAACTTAAGTTACCCGCTTCTGCATAAAAATAATTTCTCATAACAAGAGTTTTTTCGTATAAGCCAGTTCTCAAAACGCCTAACTCAACTTCAAAAGGTTTAGCAGTAAAATCTAAACCAACAGGCTTATACGTCAACTTAATATTTCTGTTTGCAGAAATCACCATATTTGACGCATTGACAACTTCTTCAGTAGAATTTGAATCGTTAAATACAGACAATTCAAGTTCAACTTCAACTGGTTCACCAGATGCCAGCGAGTATGCCTTAATAACGTCTAAATTATAAGTGCCGTTTTTGATTAACTTATTAGGGAACGGAGCAACTTGCTGATAATACACAACGTCAGCAACGTCAACCATTAATTCTTTCTCTATAATCTCTGTTAAAGAATAATCACTAATCTCAATAACTATATCGTAAGCACCACTATAAAGGGGAGTAAACGAATAGCCGTTTTCATAGGTCAATTCATACTTAACTGACGGATTTGATTTAAGTTCAGCGTAAGTTTTTATGGATATATCACCGTAAGCACTTTGCTGATTGATTATTGAATCAAAGAGTTTTATTTTCTCAGCAACTATAAACGTTCCATTATAATCTATTTCATTTTCAAATTCAACGTTTATACTTGGCTGTACGTCAACCGCTTCAACTTGAACTGTTTTAACTGTTTTATTACCAAATATATCGCTTACTGAATATTCAATAGTATAGATACCGCCTACGGTAGGAATGAATTTACCGTCAACGAGATTTACTCTTATTTTATTT
>JAGCIP010000235.1 GCA_017648525.1 Clostridia bacterium | reverse complement strand
TCCGACGCTGACCTTTTAGGCGTTCCACTACGTGTTATCGTAAGCCCCAGAAACATTAAACAAGGCGTTGTTGAAATTAAAACAAGGGATAAATCTTACTCTGCAAATCCATCTATGGACGTTGCGTTTGAAGAAATACTTAAGTTGATTTAAGTTTTATTAAAAAATAGAAAAAAGCGAGATGAAAATCTCGCTTTTTAATTTTTTTATTTTATGTTTTTTAGTTCTACATATTTACGCAGACTTTTTCTGGCTTTCGCCGTTAACAGCCGTTACAAGCGTTTTTTCGGCTTTAGCGCACGCTCTTAATTTTCTACAGAACATTAATTTATACGCTCCAACTAGCAAAGTGCCTGCAAGCGGTGCAAATAATCTTCTGTGTAGATGATGTCTTTCCCCTTTAGGAACTAATCTCATCCTTGCCTTAAAGGTTTTTCTTATATCGCAAAATGCTTGGTAGTCAAAATATCTATCACGAACCATATAGTAAAGCATTTCCACGTTGACGAGCGCCTGCCAACCCGCAACTTGCGTGTATGCAAGCGGTAACTGTTCTTGACACATATCGGCAGAACGTTTAACGGCAATTAGCGAAGTGAGTTTGTTGGGGCCTATTTTGGAGTGAACTAACGACCCACGGCGTTGGGTATAAGCATACCCCCTTATAGGCAAATAAGCCGCCTTTTCTACTTTCATAAATGCGTCGTATAAAAAGCAAACGTCTTCACAATGTTTAAGCGCTTGGTCATGAATAAGTGCGTCTTCCCCTTCAAAAAAGCGCCTCGGATACATTTTGTTACAAACGCTTATACGAAATTTTTTACCACCGAAAAGTTGTCTCATTGCCGAAACTTTATCGTAAACTTCAACGTCGCAATCTTTATGGTCAAATACTTTTTTAAACCCTTTATTTTGCTTTTCGCTAACGCTCATATATCTAACTGCGCTAACGTCCGCACCCGTTTCGACAATCATGGTCAACAAACTTTCAACAAAAGTCGGGGTAACGTAATCGTCACTATCAATAAAACAAATATAATCGCCTTTAGAAAGGTTTACACCCACGTTTCTTGCAGAAGAAACACCCTTTTCCGCAGTTGAAAGAACGGGGATTACCCTTTTATCCTTTTCTGCAATCTTTTGGGCGATTTCTAATGAGTTGTCGGTAGAACGGTCGTCCACCACGATAATTTCTATGTTTTTATAAGTTTGTTCTTGCAAACTTTCAATGCATTTTTTAATGAATCTGCAATTGTTATATAAAGGAATAATAACCGAAACTAATTTGTCTTGACTTATGCCTTCCTTTAACTGAATCTTTGCTTTAGTCATACTTTCTCCAAGGATTTTGGTTTTTAAAGTATAACATATATAAAATAAAAAGACAATCTATTTGCGCTAAAATTTTTATTCAATCGACTTTTTAGGAAAAAATCCGTTATGGCAAAAAAATAAAATATAGTTGACATTATTATAATTTTATTTTATAATAATTGCTATGAGTTCAAAAAAGCAAACCAAAGCTTCTGAGAGTTTGCGCAAAAACCGCAAGCAACTTATTGAAGAACAAAACGAAATAATTGAAAAACTTAAAACGCCGTCGGAATCGGGTTTAGAACCCAAAGTCACAGAACATACCGACTTCGTTGCGCATAAATCGGACAAGAAAAAGCGCAAAGACTTAGTTATCGACCGTGTTTTAGGTATTAAAAAAGAAGAAGAGAAAATTATCGACAAACGACAAAAGTTTTTTAAGCGTGTTTTTACTTGGCTTTTTATAATTTTCGTCGTTGCCGTTTTAGCTCTTACTGCGTATAACGACTTCTCTGGCGGTACTGGAGAAAGAAACTTCCCCGAGTGGGATGACTTCAAATTGTTGCTTACCGCAGGTTGGTTTTACCTTTTATTTGCCGTTCTTTCTCTTTTTATGAACTACTTGGCAAAAGGACTTAAGCTTTCTATAATGTGTAAGTCCATGACTGGTAAATTCCATTTAAAAACTTGTTTCCAAACGGGAATTATCGGCTCTTATTACAATAATATCACTCCGCTTTCAGTTGGTGGACAGCCGTTTGAAATTCATTTCCTTTCAAAACACGGAATTCACGGCGGAGCGGCAACTAGTGCACCGATTGCCTCTTTCTTTCTCGGTCAAGTATGCTTTGCTATTTTAGGTACAATAAGTATTATTTGTTTCGCAAGTAATTCCTTTAACATTACGAGCAAACTTTATAATGCTTTCCCCCCGACTTTCGTGGCAATGGCTTGGGTTGGTGCGGTTTGTTGCACGATTGTTCCTTCGTTAGTTATTCTCTTTTGTTTATTACCGAAATTTGCATCTAAACTCGTCCACTTCGTAATGTTTGTCGGCGGTAAAATGCGTTTAGTTAAAAACCCAAAAGAATCCACTATGAAAACCATTAAAACCGTTTATCAAAACGCACAATGTCTTAAAGGACTTGCTAAGCGCCCCTTGGTTTTTATATCTTCGGTTTTGTTAAGTTTTGTCGAATATTTCGCAAGTATTTCTATCGCTTACTTTACCTTGCTTGCCTTTAACTTTAAGGTAGACGGAGTGGTTGGTTTTACGGGATATATTCAAATTGCACAACTATTCTTAATGTTGCTACTTGCAATTTCCTTTATTCCCACCCCCGGTAATTCAGGCGCTGCCGACCTTTCTTTCTATATGCTATTTGCTATCGGCTTGCCCGTCGGCTTTGCTTTCCCCGCAATGGTCGTTTGGAGAGTGTTAAGTTTCTATTCTTATATAGTAATAGGTTTTGTTTTTGCAACGACCAAAAAGCGCTCGGACGCAAAGTTGGCACAAAAAGGACAAGCCTTGCAAGAACAGTCTGCCATAGCGGAAAATCAATAATTTAATTTTATAAAACAAATAACAAACGCCGTAATTCGTGTTGAATTACGGCGTTTTATTATTCAAAATTTTAATTATTCGGCTAAATCGTCGCCTGTTATTTCTTCGTATAACTTCATAGCGTTTTTAACGGCTATATCCATATTTATATACTTGTAGTTAGCAAGTCTGCCAAGAAGATAGAGTTTCTTGTAGCCCTTTGCTTCTTGCTCGTACTTTTCGTAGTGAGCACGATTTTTTTGCACGGGAATAGGATAATAGGGAATATTCTTGCCTTTCTTAAATTTAACGGGATATTCTTTAACGATAACCGTGCTGTCCTTAGGCTCGCAAGTAAACTTGGAGAATTCACTAATTCTCGTATATTTGTGCGAAGTGGTATAATTAACTACGGCAGCGGGTTGGAAAGATTTAATCGGCAAGGTCTTAAACTTGAATTTAAGACTTCTATACGGCAACACGCCATATTTATAATCAAACAATTCGTCCACACAGCCCGTATAAATTAACAAGCCGTCAAAGGGTTTTCCACCGTAATATATTTGTCCGTCGCAAAGAGAAATTTCCTTTTTAACGTCGGTTTTTAATTTGAGTTTGATGCGAGGATGACGCAAAATATTAGCAATCATATCCGCAAAGCCTTTTTTGGGCATATATTGATATTCGTCAGTAAAATATCTGTCTTCTTCTGAAAGATACACGGGAACACGGTTCATAACTTCTTCGCCAAGTTGTTCGGGCTTAAATCCCCATTGTTTCATTGTGTATATGTAGAAAATATTTTTGTAAACGAAATCAGCAAAATTGCGAATTTCAGGGTTTTCGTGCTTTTTAAGTTGAAGAATAGGAACTTTCTTGCCGTAACCTATCTCGTCAACCAAAATCTTCTTTATTCCTTCTGCTTTTGATGGAAACAACTCGAAAAGCGAAGTCAAGTTGAAAGGTACGGGAACGAATTTATCCCTTCTAATTCTAGCCAAAACTCTATGCTCGTACTTTTCCCACTCGGTAAATTTTGACAAAAAGTCAAAAACCACTTTTTCATTAGTGTGGAAAATATGCGGGCCGTAAGGCTGAACTAAAATTCCGTTTTTATCAACGTAGTCGTAAGCGTTACCGCCTATCGTTTCACGTTTATCTAAAACGGTTACGTCTCTGCCACTCTCTGCAAGTAATCTTGCCACCGTTGCGCCGGAAAAACCTGCGCCTACTATAATAATCTTTTCCATATTTGCCCCTTTAATTAGGTTTTAAGTTGTTCTACGAATTGTTTTATGCGCTCGGTTGCTTCAATCAAGTTTTTCATTGAATAAGCGTAAGAGCATCTAACGTAATACTTGCCAAACTCACCGAAAGCACTACCCGGCACAACCGCCACTTTCTTGCTTTCAAGAAGTTTAGATGCAAACTCTTCACCCGTTAACCCCGTATTTTTAACGCACGGAAAGATATAGAACGAACCTTTCGGCTCAAAACATTCTAGTCCCATACCCGTAAACGCTTGATACATAAATCTGCGCCGTCTATCGTATTCGGCACGCATTTCTTCAACCGAATTAAACCCGTCTTCTCGCCCGCTTTTAAGCCCTTCAAGTGCTGCGTATTGTGAGAATATCGGCGCACAAATGGTCGTGTACTGGTGAATTTTTAGCATTGCCGAAAGAATATCTTTTGGCGCACACACAAATCCGATACGCCAACCTGTCATTGCAAAAGCTTTTGAAAATCCGCTGATTAAAACCACCCTATCTTTTAATTCATCAAAAGTGCATACCGAAAGGTGCTCTCCACCGTAAGTAAGTTCGGCATAAATTTCGTCTGAAATAATCAATAAGTCGTGCTTTAATATAACGGGAATAATTTGTTC
>JAGCIP010000234.1 GCA_017648525.1 Clostridia bacterium | reverse complement strand
TTATGAAAAGGCAAAAGAACACGAAATTTTAGTTGTTCCTTGTGATGATTTTGGCGTTGAAGGGTACGTTAGAATCGCTTATTGCGTTGATAAAAAGCGCATTAAAAACTCTCTTGACGGCTTTAAGCAACTTGCTAAAGAGTGCGGATTATAAAACAAACGGGCTAGCAAATAAAATTTGCTAGCCCGTAATTTTTATTTTATTATTTTGCGGTTAACTCGTAAAGGTGAGTTTTGTAATTGTCCATAGATTTTTTAATGATTTCAATGGCAACTTCTTTATCTGACGCCACGTCAACGGTGGTGTCTTTATATTCTAATTGTTTATAAACGGAAAAGAAATGTCGCATTTCGTCAAAAATATGTATAGGTAAGTCGTGAATACTTTTATAAGTGTTATAATTAGGGTCTGTATCAGGAATTGCAATAATTTTTTCATCAACTGCGCCATTGTCGTTCATTGTTATAACGCCGATAGGGTAACATTTAACTAAACTCATGGGGATTAAACTTTCAGAGCATAGTATTAATACGTCTAACGGGTCGTTGTCCGATGCTAAAGTATGGGGAATAAAGCCATAATTTGCGGGGTAGTGCGTTGACGTGTATAAAATTCTATCAAGGCGTAAAAGACCGGTTTTTTTGTCCATTTCATACTTTTGTTTTGAGCCTTTGCTGATTTCAACTACGGCAATAAATTCTTCGGGTTTAATTCTACTGCTTTCAATGTCATGCCAAATATTCATATGTACCTCCAAACGTACTATATTTTAACATTTATAATTTAAAAAGGCAACCTGATTGAATTAAAAATAAAAATTATATACTTTTTTTGAATAAATGGTATTACTAAATTTGCGAATAATTTAAATGTTTGGTATAATAATTAAATGGTAAAAGTATTTTATGCAACTATTAACGGCGTTGCGCTTAATGAAAATTTAATAAGTGCATTACCGACTGTGCGTAAAGAATACGTTTCGACTATTAAAGACCCGTTTCGTAAAGCACAAAGCGTATTAGTTTGGTGCTTACTTCAAGAAGTATTAAAAAAAGAATTCGGTTTTAACGATTCGCTTGATTTTATTCAAAATAACGGGGAGTGGAGCGCTTTAAACGGTGGAATTGAGTTTTCTTTAAGTCACTCTAACAACGTAGTTGCCGTAGCTGTTTCAAACAATCGAGTTGGAGTGGACGTTGAGTTGTGTTCAAGTAAAGTACTGAAAGTTAAAAAAATGTTTCAAATCGATACGCAGGCTATAGACGAGATTGAACAACTTACTTTACTTTGGACGCAAAAAGAAAGCGCATATAAATCAAAAATAAACGGTAATTTGTTTAGTAAAACCCTTTTAATTGATGGAGAAAAATACGTCGTGACAGTTAATGCTATAGATAATGACGTAGAATTTAAATTTATAGATATACAAAATTTACTTAAAGGAGATTAAATATGAGTGAGTGTACGCACGATTGTTCTAGTTGCTCAAAAGACTGCAAAGACAGGACTAGTTTAAAAGAAAAGCAAAACGAACTTAGCAACGTTAAAAAGGTTATAGGTATAGTTAGTGGTAAAGGTGGTGTAGGTAAGTCTATGGTTACCTCTTTATTATCTGTTTTAACTAGAAGAAAAGGCTTTAAAACTGCCGTTTTAGATGCAGATATAACAGGTCCATCTATTCCAAAAATGTTTGGTATTAAAGACCGTGCAACCGCTATGGATGATAAATATTTACTGCCCAAGGTAAGTAAAAGCGGAATTGAGATTATGTCTATAAATCTTCTTTTAGAAAACGACAACGACCCTGTCGTTTGGCGTGGACCTGTGATTGCTGGTGCGGTTAAACAGTTTTGGACGGACGTTGTTTGGGGGGAGATTGATTTTATGTTCGTCGATATGCCTCCGGGAACAGGCGACGTGCCTTTAACTGTTTTTCAATCATTGCCAGTAGACGGCATTATCGTCGTCACATCTCCGCAAGAGTTGGTTTCTATGATAGTTGCAAAGGCTGTTAAAATGGCAGGGATGATGAATATTCCCGTTTTAGGTATAGTTGAAAATATGTCATATTTAGAGTGCCCAGATTGCAAGAAGAAAATTAACGTTTTTGGTGAAAGTAAAGTTGAAGAAATTGCGAAAGAGTTTGCAATAAGTAATTCGGCAAAATTGCCTATAAATCCTGAATTTGCAAATATTGCAGATAAGGGGTGCATAGAAGACTTTAACGGAGAATATCTTGATGGTATTTGTCAAGAGATAATCAAACTTATATAACAATAAAGGAATAATATAAAATGAAAAAAAGTTGTGAGCAAGTAACTACTGCGTATAACGACGGTATTGCTGAATTTACTGAAACAAAAAAACATACGGGCTTTACTGGCAAATTAGGTTTTGTTCTAGCAGCAGCGGGTTCTGCGGTTGGGCTGGGCAATCTATGGCGATTTCCATATCTTGTTGCAAAATACGGTGGTGGCGTATTTGTGCTTTCATACGTTCTATTAGCAATTTTCTTTGGTGTGGCATTACTTATGCTTGAAATAGGTATAGGTAGACATACGGGAAAAAGTGTAATAGGTGCCTTTTCAGCACTTAACAAGAAATTTAAGTGGTTTGGCTATGCGTGTGTTATCGTTCCGTTAATAATAGTTCCGTACTACTGCGTTATCGGTGGCTGGGTTGTTAAATACGCTTGGTCTTTCTTGGTGGGTGCAGAAGGCTTAGTTGGTTCTTCGGTTACTACAAACGACACGTCTGCATTTTTCGGTGCGTTCGTTACTTCTACTTGGGAACCGCTTGCATTCTTCTTGATTTTTGCATTGTTAACGGTTGCGATAGTTGTATTTGGTGTTCAAAAAGGCATTGAAAATATGAGCAAAATTTTAATGCCTGCGCTTGCAATAATCGCTGTGTTTTTAATGGTTTACGTATTGTGTCAACCCGGTGCGATTGAAGGTGTAAAATACGCATTGTTGCCTGATTTTAGTAGGTTTGGTTTCGAAACCGTGCTTGGAGCGTTGGGACAACTTTTCTATTCAATGTCAATAGGAATGTGTATTATGATTACCTACGGCTCATATATGAAGAAAGATGTAAGCATTAAATCTTCTGCTTGTCAAATTGCTATATTTGATAGCGCGTTTGCTTTTGTTGCGTCGCTTATTATTATTCCTGCAATTTATGCCTTTGCAAATCCCAGCGAAGCGCTTGCTAAACCCGGGACTTCATTAATGTTTGTTCAACTAACAAACGTTTTCAACAAGTTGCCAGCAGGCAGAATAATTGGTATTATATTCTTTATTTTGGTTTTATTTGCCGCCGTAACGTCTTCGGTGTCACTTGTTGAATCAATCGTTGCCGTGCTTTGCGAGGATGGCAGAATGAAACGTTTTACCGCTTGTTTAATAGTATTTGGCGCAATTTTAGTTCTCGGAACTTTATCGTCGTTAGGTAACGGAGTTTTAGATGGAATTAGAATAGGTGATAAGGGCATTTTAGATATGTTTGACTTCTTAGCGAACAATATTTTAATGCCGATAGTTGCAATTATCACCTGTGTGATTGCGGGGTGGTTTATTGATAAAAATATATTACCAAAAGAAATAGGTTTAGATAAAAATAAGAAACTTGGTGCGTACTTTAACGTTATTATTAGATACGTTGCACCGTTATGTATTTTATTGATTTTATTTTCGGGCCTTTTCTTAAATATTTAATTTTTTTGTTATTGCTATCCATATTAAAACAAAGATATAAAAAAGTTAAAAAAACAAAATTAGGATAAATTTTCAACAATAAATTGATAACCCATTTTTTCTTAATTATGTTATAATATAGTAAAATAAATATTTTAAGGAGAAATATATTTATGAAAACTGTTGCGATTATAGGTTGTGGTACTATTGCAAACAACGCCCACTTCCCGTCATTGTCTAAAATTGACAACGTAAGAATCAAATACGCTTGTGATTTAATTCAAGAAAGATTAGATTCTGCTAAGGAAAAATTCCCAAAAATTGAAAATCTTATTACCGATTATAACGTTGCTTTAAACGATAGTGAAGTAGATGCTGTATTCGTTTTAACTCCTAACTATGCACATTATGAAATAACGATGGCTGCATTAAAAGCTGGTAAACACGTATTCTGCGAAAAGCCCATAACGGTTAACTATAAATTATCAAAAGAAATGGCTGACGAGGCTGTTAAACAAAATAAAATGTTGAATATCGGTGTATGTAACCGTTATCACAAATCAGTTGAAATGCTCCGTGAATGGGCGGAACAAGGTAAATTTGGTAATATTTATCACGTTTATTGTTCTTTCCGTTCATTCCGTTCTATTCCTGGACTTGGCGGGCCGTTTACTACAAAGTCGCACTCAGGCGGTGGGGTTTTAATTGACTGGGGCGTACACTTCCTTGATTTAATTTTATATATTTTAGGTGGCGCAAAACTTAAGAACGTTACTTGT
>JAGCIP010000233.1 GCA_017648525.1 Clostridia bacterium | reverse complement strand
TTAGATATTATGAACAGTTTGCCGTAAACGAATTCTTGAATTTGTTTAACGAAGCGACGGGCGAGAAACTTCAAGCGCTTACTGATAGTGCCGTTACGGTTAACGAAAACTCTAAATATATCTTTATAGGCTACACCAAACAGGCGGAAGAAAAACAAGTTTCTGCACCTACTGCCGTTTACACGAATTCAGGCTACGTTATTAAAACTATAGATAATTCAATCTATATTGTTGGTGGCTCTGAAAGGGGTACGCTATTTGGTATATATAGATTATTAGAGTACATTTTAGATTACGATTACTATTATCAAAACGTTTATTCTTTAAATAAAAACGTTAGAGACATTCAATTAATGGAATACGACGTTAAAGTTATTCCTGATTTTGAATACAACACTTTCACTAACTCTGCTACAAGACCTGACAATAGTGAAGAAAAGTATTCAATGAATGGTAAAAATGATTATGGCCCGCTTGTAGGACATAGATCTATGTATTACGTTCCCGTTGAACAATATCTTTTGGTGGACGAGTCTTCGCCTGATTATCACCCTATGTGGTATATGACCAACTCTAAAAATGAATTCCCTAGAGATGAAGCGGGCGAAATTGTTCTTAGCGGAAATGGTGGCGTAACTCAACTTTGTTATACCGCACACGGAATTGAAAGTGAGTTTAAGGCACTTGGGGCTGCCGTTGCAGAACAGTTCAAAAAGGGCTTAAAGAGTGACCCAAAATTAAATCAATTCCACTTTGGTATGTCAGACGACCGCAACTGGTGTGAATGTAGTGCGTGTGATGCGTTATTGCAAAAGTACGGCACGCCTGCATCTAGCGTTATTATTTTCCTTAATTACGCAACAGGGCTTATCGATGAATGGTTTGAAACTGAAGAAGGTAAACCTTATAAAAGACAATTCGACGTGTATTTTTATGCGTATTTTGATTGTGAAGTAGCACCGTCTTATTACGACGAAAGCGCTGGCAAGTACCTTGCTATTGATGAGGAAACCAAGTGTGACGTGCACGTTGTTCCGCAAATCGCTATTATGCAAAGCGACATGTCAGCAAGTATTCACGACGAAATTAATAAATACACCAAAGATATGTATCATAGGTGGATGCCTATTTCCGACAGACTTGCATCTTACGTTTACGTTGGTAGATACGAAGATTATATATCTCCCTATAACACAATTAACGATATGCAAACTTTGTATCGTTTTTTGAAAGATTGTAACGTGGTTTTAGCGTTAAATTTGGGAACGCCTAGTGAAAATAGCGGTTATCCCACAGGTTGGGCGGCATTAAAGGTTTATTTGGCGGCTAAACTTGGTATTGACGTTGATATTGACGTTTCTTATTATATCAATAAATATTTCAAAAACGTTTACGGCGTTGCTGGCGACACAATGAAAAAATTCTTTGACGAATATAGGGCTGTTGACGAGTATAATCAAGCAACCTTTTCTAATTATGCTGGTCTAAATGCTTATTGGCCACATAATAAGGACGCGAAATATTTTAGTAGAGCCAACTTAGAACGTTGGAGAGGATACGTTAACACCGCTCTTACTGAAATAGAATATATGAAGGAATTTGACCCCGCTAGATACGAGGCAACCAAAATGATGGTGCTTGGTGAAAGATTGTGGTTAGATTATTTCTATTATTACATTTATAAAGAAGATTTCACCGAAGAAGAATTAGCAGTAGTTAAAAAAGAACTTGCAGATTTGTTAGTATATACTAATACTTCGGTATTGAAAGAAGCACCTATCGTTAGCGTTGAAGTTTTACTTAAAGAATTAAGGGGGTAATCGTATGAAATCTTTTATTAAAAAATCATTTCTATTATTGTTATCCTTGACAATGGTTGTTGCTTTTGCGTCTTTTGGTGCTTGCTCTAAACCAAACAACTCTGGTTGGTATGAAGATTTTGAGGTTGCGGATTTTTCGCTTAACTATTCTTCACTTTCACTTTCGTTATACGACGAAGTTCAACTTTCAGTTAAGAACTTTGATGGTATTGAGTGGTCAAGTTCTTCTACCGACGTTTTAAGTGTTGATGCAAATGGTAAAGTTGTTGCCGTTGGTTATGGTGAGGCTAAAATTATCGCATCAAAAGGTGATAAGAGAGCGGAGTGTTCGGTTTTGGTTATAGAGGAAGGCTTAATTCCACAAATTAAAATCGACGGTATTTTGAATAAAGAAATTCCGTTAAGTCTTAATGCTGAACGTATTATCGACTATAGCATACTTTTTAACGGAAAAACTTTTAGTGACGGTGCATTTACTTTTACTTCTAGTAATGAAGAAGTTGTTGCAGTTGATGCTAACGGCAAATTGAAAGCAAAAGCATATGGAAAGGCAGTTATAGATATTTCTGCTAACTGGCGTTCGTTTACTAACCATATATCGTTAAAAGAACAAATTACCATTAACGTAAATCACGATTTAGCAATGGAATTTAATGCTGAACAAAACGCTATTTACACTGTAGCGCAAGCGTTAGACGGAAAGCAATACGTAAATACTACTAATTTAACGTATACGATAAAAGTTGCGGGCGTTGACGTTACAAATAGCGTTTCAACGAGATTTGAGTACGACCAAACAATGATAAATATAACGGACGATTGCGTATCTCCGTTACAGCGTGGACAAGCGGAGATAACTTTGGTTTGTGAATATGACGGTGTTGAATATATTTCCAACCCTTTAGTTCTTGAAGTTAAAGCGCCAGTAATTGATTTTACGACCGAAACCCTGTACTTTTCTATTCTAGGTCAAGAAGACTTAACGCTTGACGGTGTTGACGGCGTTACGAATAAGGTTGTAGTAAACGGAAACAACGTGTTTAGCAACGTTGATTGTTCAGTTGCGGGTAAAGTTAGCATAGATAAGGACGTGCTTTTAGATTTAAGAAGAGAAAAAGAAATTGTTGTATCTACCGATCTTTATGACTTTAAGTACGCAACGTATTTTGCAACTCACGTTATTAAGACGGCGGAAGAGTTTACAAGTCTTATAGCGTTGATAGAAGATAGTGCTAGTGTAAACGGCAGTAACGGTTGGCACGTTGTTCTTGCAAACGATATCGACTTGCAAGGTAGAGTGTATCATAAAGAAGGCAACGACTACTTTGGCGGTGTTTTTGACGGTAACGGACACGCTATAAGCAACCTTGAAATTTTAGGTACGCAATATGAAGTTGGGTTGTTTGGTTACTTATCAGGCATACTTGAAAACGTTGCGTTTATAAACGTTTCTTCTAGCGGTGCTAATGCATTTTTATTGTCGCACTATATGTTGGGCACGACGAGAAACGTATACGTAAGCGGAATTATTTCCGGCTCTGGTGTTGCGGTAAGACAAGGTTGGAGCAGTAGTAGCGGTGCTTTTGGTAGAATTGAGAATTGTATAATTAACGTTAACTATATTAATCCTACGGATACGGTAGTTTTTTTAGGGCAAAATGAAAACAGCGTGAGCGTTTCTTCAAGCGTTGTTAATAGTTTTGCGATAGGTAATGCGGAAAAATTTGTCAAACTTGCTACGGATACTCGTTCTGTTTACGATACGACGCAAGAGTTCTTAAACGTAAATGCTGATGAAATTGACCAAACAAAAGGTTGGTCAAAATTCTGGCAGGTAAGCGATAAAACTTTATTGTTTGGCGGAAAGACCGTTTTGGTTGGAGACGCTGACGTATTTAACGATGAAATAACTGCAGAACAATCCAAGAAATTTGATTTAACAAGCATAAGTAGCAACGTGGTTAAGGCTTACGTTGGCGGTGTTGAAATAGAAATGAACGCCGATAAGGAAGTTGACCTTTCAAAATATTTGGCGGGCAATACTATTGAGATAATAATAAATGATGGGGAAAAACTCATATCTCAACCCGTATTCGTAGTATCTCATCTAATTGACACGGCACAAGAGTTACTCGATTTCTTTGCTCTTGACAATGAAAGCGATTACGCTTGGACGGCAACAAAGGAAAAAACCGTTTACGTGTTATTGACGGCAGATATTGATTGTGCAGGTCAAATCGTAGATGCTAAATATATGCAAAACGTGTTTAACGGTGTGTTTGACGGCGCTGGACATACTATTAAAGACCTTACTATTAGGTGTAACAATAAACAGGATTCTACGGGACAATGGAATATTTTGGGATTATTCGGTAACGTTACTACGTCTTCTGTTATTAAAAACGTTGCTTTCGTAAACTTAACGAGTTTAGGTAATAACGGCGATTTGATTTCAGGTTATATGACAGGCACTATACAAAACGTGTTCGTAAGTGGAAAACTTTACGGTGGACAATATGGTAGAGTGGTTTCGCTACAATGGAGCAACGAAAGGGCTGGATTTGGTATAATTAAAAACAGTATTTTTAACGTTGAATACACAAGCCCCGTTGAATTCTTCCAATTTGACTCAACCGATATCGAAAGAGACACTCTTGAAAACGTTTTAGTTGTAAGTAACGCAACCGCATATTCTAATTTTACCGAAGAAAATAGAACGGTTTATAAAACTTCTAGTGCGTTAATTACTAGCGAGGGCGCAAAAATGACGGTGGCAAACGGTTGGAGTGATTTGTGGGATGTTACTTCTAAATTTATAACCTTTAACGGTACGTATGTTTTAGTTGGGGAAGTTGACGTTGTAAAATCACAAATTTATTATAAAAACGATTTGCCGTTTGACTTGACTACTATTTGCACGAATCCAAAAGTTGCATTTATAAATGGTGTTCAAGTAGATATAAATGACGGAAAGATATCTTTAGCAGATTGTGAAAAGGGTAAAGTTGCTATCGTAACCGTAAGTAACGGCACGCAAACTGTTAGTCAACCGATTTTAGTTGCAACGCATATTATTGAAAATGCAACTCAATTAAAAGAATTCTTTAACTATTCTGGAAACGCAAATACAAACGGCACTTCGTCTTGGTACGCTGTTCTTACTAGCGATATCGACCTGAAAAATGAAACGTTAAATCAAAAGACGAGTAGTGATTATTTTGCAGGTACTTTTGACGGATTAGGGCATAGTATTAGTAATGTTGTGCTTACATCTTCGGACGGCTATCACGATAAAGGTGTATTTGGATATATTTTAAGCTCGGGTGTAATTAAAGACGTTGCGTTTGTAAATATTAGTAGCGTTAAAGGTGATATAATTACTAGTTATATGTCTGGTAAAATGTCTAACGTGTACGTTAAAGGTATACTTGACGTAGATAGTACGTCTTATCATATTGCAGATATAGGTTGGGCTAATAATGGATACGGAAAACTTGAAAACTGTATTTTTGAAGTTCAATATACTGGAACTGTAGTTGACTACGTAACTAAATACGATAGCACAAGTAATAAAAATATTACCGTTAAAGATTGTTATGGTATCGGCAACGCTGTAGGTTTTAGTAACAATACAAACGATAAAACCGTTAATTATCAAAACGTTGCAACCTTTATTGCTAACTCAGGTGTCGATTTTAGTGCAAACGGTTGGAGTAAGTATTGGGTAAAAACTAATGATGGACTTTATTTTGGTCAAACAAAAATAGGATAAACAAAATAATATTTTGGAGGATATTATATGAAGAGAATTTTGGCTTTACTATTAGGATTAGTAACGATGTGTTCTGCGTTCTTTAGTGTGGCGTGCGTTGATTACGGCGAAGAAGAAAGAAGCGATATAACGTACTTATACGTTAACACTCGTGAAAACGGCTTTAAGGCAGACTATTTAAGGGCGCTTGAAGCGGATTTTGAATCAGCTTATGCAAACACTTCTTTTGCAGACGGCAAAACGGGTATAGATTTAGTAATTGCAGAAGATTACAATTTATCGCACAATGGATATTATTCAAAAATTTCTACTTCTACTTTTAACGTTCATGTTCTTGAAGCGTTCTATTATTTCCCTTATGCGACGAGTAACTATTTGTTGAATATAAGCGACTGGGTAAAGGAAACATTGCCTGGCGAAAGTGAAAGTATAGAAGCAAAAATGTACGACGATCAAAAGACTAGTCTTACCGCAATCGGTGGTCAATATTATTCATTACCGGTTTTTGCATCTTTCCCTGGCGTAACTTATAACGCTGATTTGTTTGAAAGCAAATTGTTCTATTTTGCAGATGAAGGCGGTTCTAAACCTTATGCTAAATCTAGTTATACTGGTAAAGCATATACGGGTAGGGGCTTTAT
>JAGCIP010000232.1 GCA_017648525.1 Clostridia bacterium | reverse complement strand
CCAAGTATTTGCTTAAACTTTTGGTCGTCTAGCTTTTCTATATCTTGTGCGTTTATTACTTCGGCAGGCTTTTCGGCAAGATTTAATTCTCTTGCTACTGCAAAAGCCGTTTCCGCATTGTCACCCGTGAGAATTTTAACTTTAATCCCCGCACGTTTACAATCCAAAACCGCTTTTAACACTTCTTTTCTAACAGGATCGCAAACGGCAACAAAACCGTCGTAAATAAATTCGCCGTCTAAGCCGTCTTGAATATCTTTATGTGCAAAACAAATAATTCTGCGCGCTTTCTTTTGATGTGCAGAAATTTCATCTAATATACTCTTTTTTTGCCCTTCAGTAAGGGCGCATCTTATTAAAACACGCTCGGGCGCACCCTTAATAAGTTTTCTCAACTTGCCGTTTATCTCTATTGTGGTGGTCATATACTTCTTTTCACTTGAAAAAGGCTCTCTTTCTACAACCTTAAACTCTTCCCTATATTTTTCATAACTAATTTCGGGGCGAGATTTAGCAAAACTTTGTAGCAACGCACCTTCGGTTGCGCTACCTACTACCGCATAACCGTTTTTGCCTTTTATTAAATCAGCCGTAGAATTGCAAACAAAATTTTGTAAAAGTATTTCTTCTGTAATTTTATTAGGTGCGGTGCAATATTTATTTTTGCACACGCTCATAACTTTCATTTTATTTTCTGTTAAAGTCCCCGTTTTATCCGAACATATAACGCTTACCGCCCCTGCAGTTTCGGTTGCAGTCATCTTTTTAATTAAAGCGTTTTCCTTTGCTAATTTAATCATATTTAGCGCAAGTGAAACGGCCACTATTGTTGGCAGACCTTCGGGGACGGCAGCAACTATCAATATTATACAAGAAACGAACAAACTTTGTATGTTTGAAAAATCTAACGAGCCAAAAGTGTATAATCTTATTATAGAAATTAAGAAAACCGTTATAGCGCTACTAGCACCTATTAAAGTTATAATTTTACCTAGTTTTGCAAGTTTTACTTGTAAAGGAGAACTTTCCGAATCAACGCACAGTTCGCCTGCAATCCCGCCTATTTCAGTTGAATTCCCTATTGCCGTTACTACCATTATTCCACTACCAGAAGTTATAAAAGTTCCTGAGTAGACGCAATTTTTTCGTTCGGCAAGCGGTGTGTTTTCTTGAAAAACCACCGAATAGTCCTTATTAACGGGTAAACTTTCCCCTGTTAATGCAGACTCGTCCACTAATAATCCGTTGCTTTCAACAAGTCTGCCGTCTGCAACTATCTTATCTCCACTTTCAAGTATAATAATATCTCCGACCACGACTTCTACTTGTGAGATAATCATAGTTTTTCCGTTCCGTATTACCCTTACCGATAAATTATCATAAATTCTTCCGAGCGCATTAAAAGCCCTTTGCGAACTGCCTTCCATAATCAGCGTTATTGATACCGAAAGTATTATTGCAAAAAGTATTCCAACGCACTCTGCAAAATCACCTTCGCCCGTCTTTAAGAATTTACCTATCTCCGTACCAAAGGCTAAAACAAAACCAAATAATAATATAACTAGCATGGGCTCTTTAAAAGCATCAAAAAGCCTTGCGAAGAAATTTTTAGTCTTTGCTTTGTTTAATATATTTTTGCCGTGCTTGTTTACGCTTTTTTCTATTTGTGCGTTAGTTAATCCCGTTTTTTTGTTGCTTGATAACTGAATTAGAGTTTGTTGCACGGTTTTATTATGAAAGTCCATATACACCTCCGCTCGTTATAATAAAATTATGCAAAAATATTTAAATATATGATTTTATAGTTGGACAAACTTTTTATTTTGTGATAAACTATTGTCGTAACTATAAAAGCGGGGTTATACGTATGGAAAAATTTTTTGAAGTTGATATCAAAGGTTATAATGCACAATTACCTATTCTACCTTTACCAAGCGGAATAAATATTGCTTTTTTCAATTTGCACGGCAACTCTCCACTTACCGAACATTGCGGTAAAGAATTAGCAAAATTAGTTGAAGATAGCGAAGTTTTGATTACTGCAGAATCTAAAGGGTTACAACTTACCCACGTTGTAGCAAGAGAATTAAATATGCCCTACTACGCCGTGGCAAGAAAAAGCAAAAAACTTTATATGCAAGACGGTATAAGCGTTTCTTACGGAACTTCAATAACGACTGGCAAAGATCAAGAATTCCACCTTTCCAAACACGACGTTGACTTGATTAAAGGTAAAAAAGTTGCTATTGTTGACGACGTTATTTCAACCGGCGAAAGCGTTAAAGGTCTTGAAAAGTTAGTTGAAAAAGCGGGCGGAATCGTTCACAAAAAACTCTTCGTTCTTGCTGAGGGCGACGCTAAAAACCGTGCAGACGTTGGTTTCTTGGCTTCAATTCCATTACTTTAAAATTAAAACCGCCGTTTTATCGGCGGTTTTTTTAATATTATATTTAAAAAGAACAGAACGCCGAAAATACGACGCCCTGCCCCAGGAAAAAGTTTATTGAGAGTGTGAACAATTTAACGAAAGCTTTTGCTTTCTACGTTTACATATTAACAAACGAAACTTAAAAAATTATTGAAAATAAAAATTATTTATTATTTTTTAAGTTATATTCAATTTTTATTTGGTAACATTAAAATATGAAGATTTTATTAGTAGACGACGAAAAACAATTAACCGACGCACTTTGCGCAATATTAAAAAAGAACAATTATTCAGTAGATTGCGCCTATAACGGAGAAGACGGGCTTGATATGGCTTTATCCGCTATTTACGATTTAATTATTCTTGATATAATGATGCCTAAAATAGACGGAATAACCGTACTTAAGACCTTGCGTGAAAATCAATGTAGCACTCCTGTTTTAATGCTATCTGCTAAATCTGAGATTACCGATAAAATTGACGGACTTAACTCTGGTGCAGACGACTATATTACTAAACCCTTTTCTACAGATGAACTTTTGGCGAGAATTAAGGCGTTGCTTCGCAGAAAAGAAAAATTTACGGGCGACGTTTTAAGTTATAACGACCTTTCGCTTGACCGCAACACTATTGAACTTGTTTGCGGGCAAAAACGTGTTGTTCTTGGCAAAAAGGAATTTCAAATTTTAGAAATGCTAATCTTAAACCAAGGAAAAAGCGTTGACAAAGATAAACTTATTGAAAAAATTTGGGGTTACGATACCGACGCTGAGTATAACACCATAGAAGTTTACGTTTCCTTTTTGAGAAGAAAATTAACCGCTGTCGGCTCTAAAACTGAAATCAAATCTATACGTGGTATAGGTTACACTTTGGGTAAGTAGTATGATTAAAAGAGCACAAATACGCTTTATTGCGTTAACTATGTCTATACTTTTTTTTGTCTTTGGCGTACTTTTTTTGGGTACTTCCATTATTTTTCGCATAGGAAACGACAAAAATATTGAGCGAACTTTAGACGAAACCTATTACGATTATTATTTTTTAGGAAAAACCGATTTGAGAAATTCTCTAATCGTTAAATTTGCCTTTGACCCGTCTAGCAACGGATACGTACGCACGACTATTAGCCTTGACGAACAAACCTTTTCCCAAGAAAATTCTCAAAGAATTTTAGACGTAGCATTAAAAAGCAATTACGTTAAAGGTAAAACGGGAACTTTCTACTACAAAATCTATGAAAGTGATAACTCTTATTTTATAGTAGTTAACGATTGTTCTGAAATTTATGATTCTTACTCAACGGCTTTACTAAGTGTTTTTATTATACTATTAACCGCATTTGCAATTCTCTTTATAATCGTTTATCTATTGTCTTTTAGAATTTTTCGTCCTATTAAAGACTCTTTTTACAATCAAAAACGATTTATCTCAAACGCAAGCCACGAGTTAAAAACTCCGCTTGCTATAATATCTGCTAACACCGACGTTTTAGAGCAAGATAGTGATAATCAATGGATAAACAACATAAAATCTCAAACGGCTCGTATGAGCAATTTAGTAGAAGATATGTTATCGCTTGCAAAGATGGACGAAGGCACTACCAAACTCAAAATGGAAAAATTTAATCTTTCCGACGAGATTTTTAACGCCTCTCTCCCCTTTGAAGTTTTAGCGTTTGAAAAAGGCAAAAAATTACTCATCAACGTAGAGCCTAATATTATTTATAACGGAAACAAGGCTTGCGTTAACCAACTTGTTAACATTTTATTAGACAACGCAGTTAAACACTCTGATAGAAACGGTGAGATTTTAATAGAACTTAAAAAGGAAAAAAACAAGAACTTCGTTTTAACCGTATTTAATACGGGTAGCGAAGTTCCTGACCAACAATCTAATAAAGTTTTTGAAAGATTTTATCGTGCCGATTCTTCTCGTTCTAGAGAAACCGGCGGAAGCGGTTTAGGCATGTCTATCGCAAAGAGCGTTGCCGACCTAAATAAATGGAAAATTTCCGCAATCTCAAAGCAAAACGAATCAATGACTATTATCGTCGTGTTCTAACACACTAATCACCTTAAACCCTAAATCACTAATAAGTTTTTGAATTTTATCTAACGCAACTTTATCGCAAAGCGATAGGGTTGCTTTTTTTTGTGATAACGAAACTGAAACACTAACCGTTTGACTTAAATTTAAAAAAGCCTTTTCAACCTTATTAACACAGTTATTGCAATGCATTCCATCAATAAAAATTTCAAGCGTTGTTTTTATTTTTTTAACGGCGCATTTCTTTTCTCTTTTTTTAGAAATTCGTAAAGCGTTAGTTACAACAAAAAGAGAACTTATAGACATCATAATAGACGCTATTGCGGGCGTTAAACTTATACCTAAAAATGCTAATGCCCCACCCGCCACAGGTATTCCTATAATATTATAAAAGAAAGCCCAAAACAAATTTTGCTTAATTATTTTATAGGTTTTTGCACTAAGGTCAATGGTCTTTTTTATTGCGGTAAGAGAGCCGTTTGCAATAACCACGTCAGAACTATCCATAGCAATATCAGTTCCCGTTCCCATAGCAATGCCAATATCTGCGCTTTTGAGTGCGGGGCTATCGTTTATTCCGTCCCCAACCATTGCGGTAAAATAGCCTTTCTCTTTATATTTTTCAACTATTGAATACTTGTCTTGTGGCAATATTTCCGCCACAAACTCGTCTATACCGACTTGCTTTGCAATACTTTGTGCCGTCGACTGATTATCCCCCGTTAACATAACCACTTTAATACCGTGTGATTTAAGGCTTTCAACAGCACTTGCACTATCGTCTTTAATTAAGTCTGCTAATGCGAACAAGGAAATTATTTGATATTCGTCTGCAAAAAATAAAAGTGTTTTTCCAAAATACTTTTGCAGATATTCATTATCGTCTTTTCTTAAATTGTCTGGCAGTAAATCTTTGTTACCGAGAAAATATTTAGCGCCGTCTATTTCACCCGTAACGCCTTTCCCCGAAACATACTCATAGCACTCAACTTTTTTGTCCGTATCTCCGCAATAATTTATAACGCTTTTTGCTAAAGGGTGGTTTGACTTACTTTCAAGTGCGCTTACTAAAGGAAATAGCGTTTGGGTTGATTCACCCGTAAAATTTTCATAATCTGTAACGCTCACCTTTCCTTGAGTGATGGTTGCCGTTTTATCTAATAACACGCGATCAATTTTTCTTGCAATTTGCAATGTTTCTGCATTTTTAAACAAAATGCCTTGACTTGCACCGTTTCCAGTTCCCGCCATTATCGCCACAGGAGTAGCCAAGCCTAACGCACACGGACAAGAAATTACTAAAACCGAAATTCCGTAATTAAACGCAGTAAAAATCTCTCTTGTTGTAATTAGCCAGACAACAAACGTTATAAGCGAAATGGCCGTTACAATCGGCACAAAAACGCCCGCAACCTTGTCCGCAAAGCGTTGAACGGGCGCTTTACTTGCGCCTGCCGTTCTTACTATTTCTATTATTTTTGAAAACAAAGTGCTTTCGCCTACGCACTCGGCTTTAAGGTATAAATACCCTTCCTTTAATATGCTACCTGAACTTACGCTCATGCCCACGCTAACTTCTTCTGGCATACTCTCGCCCGTTATGGCTGACTTGTCTACACTTGCTTGCCCTTCTATAACCACACCGTCAACACTAACGTAATCCCCTGCCTTTAAGACTACCACGTCCCCAACTTTTAACTCGGTGGTTAAAACGGTAACTTGCTTTCCGTTTTTCATAATCGTTGCCGTCTTTGGTAAAAGGTTGCTCAAAGAATCAATAGCGTCGCCCGTTTTGATTTTTGATAGTTCTTCTAACCATTTCCCCAAAGTTACCAAGGTAACGACCATTGCAGAGCCTTCAAAAAAAGTATGTGCAGGGTCAATAATTTTAAGATAAAGCAACACGGTCACCGTTACGCTATAAACATAAGCGGACAACGAGCCGAGCGAAACCAACGTGTCCATATTAGGCGCACGGCTCGACAAGGCTTTCGTGCCGTTTATAAAAAATTTACGATTGAGTATCAAAATTAAAGTTGCTAAAAGCCATTGAAAAGTAAAACTCAACGCCTTTTTGGGTAAGGGCAAGTTTATAAAATGCCCCATACATAAATACATTAACGGCAAAAGTAGGCATAAAGAAAACAAAAAGCGCTTTTTCATTGCATTTGCGTCTTTATATTTATCAAGTTTTTTTGCACCGTACAAACTTGCGGAATAACCGAGTTTTTCTACTATTGCGATTATCTTTTCCACGCTAGTTTTTTGCTCGTCAAAATCGACGGTCATACTTTTTTCAATTAGCGATACGCTAACTGAATTTATACCCGTTTCTTTTAATAAATTCCTTTCAATGCCCGCCGAACACGCCGAGCAACTCATACCTTGTACCGAAAACTTTTTAATCATATTTAATTTAATTGTTTTCCCCGCCGTCGTTTTGGTCTTTTTTATAGCATTTAGTACATTTTGAACAATCACAACAACATGAAGATTTACCTTTCTTTTTATCGTAAATTGCCTTAAATATAACCCCGCCAACTATTAAAACACATGCGACTATTACTATTATTTCTATCGGTTGCATAAATTATTTGCCTATCTTTTCCCTTTTTTTATTTGTGAATTTAATTATAGTTATCGCAACAATCGCAACCGCCAAATATAAGAACGCCGTCCACCAAGCCGTACCTATCAAGTAAAGCGCAGATGCAACAATATACGAAGTTATAACCCAAAACACAATCGTCCAGTTGAATTTCTTTTTATTTGGCATTTCTCCCTTTGCCGCAGCAACCGCTGCAAAACACGGTATTGTTGTCATATTAAAAGCAATAAACGCAAGCAATGCAGGTAAAGTTATTCCTGTATTTGCTATCATTATACTTACCGCACCTACACCACCGTCCGATTCTATATCTATCATAGTTCCTATCAAACAAGTAGCAAGCGTTCCAAGAGTTGAAACAACGTTTTCTTTAGCAATCAAGCCCGTTATTGCTGCAACGGCAAACACCCAGCCCATTCCGTTAAGTTGAGAACCAAATCCCAAAGGCGTAAATAAAGGTTGAATAAGTTGCCCTAAACCACCTAAAATGCTTTGATGCATAAGGTCGTCAGACAAGTAATTCCACGAAAAACTAAAATGGCTTATTACCCAAATTATAATGGTTGATGCAAGTATAATTGTAAACGCTTTATGTATAAAATGTTTTGCTTTATCCCAAAGCAACATAACCAAGTTCCAAAGTTGTGGAGCATGATATGCGGGTAATTCCATAATAAAAGGTGGCGTGTCGCCTTTCAAGGTCGTTTCTCTCATTAAAACCACCGCAACGAGCGCAGTTATCATACCTATTAAATACATACCATAGGTAATAAAATCAACGTTCCCCACGCCAAAATAGCCAACTATTGCACCTGAAACGGCGGTAAGAATAGGTAATTTTGCACCGCAACTGAAAAACGGTATAACCCTAACGGTTGCTATTTTTTCCTTTTCATCTGCAAGCGTTCTAGTGTTTATCATTGCGGGAACTGAACAACCAAAGCCCATTATCATAGGTAGAAAAGCCCTGCCCGAAAGCCCAAACTTACGCAACGCCCTATCTAATATAAAGGCAATTCTCGCCATATAGCCACTATCTTCAAGAATAGAGAAGAATAAGAAAAGCACGAGTATTTGCGGTAAAAATCCTAAAATTGCAAATATACCACCAAGCACGCCGTCGCAAATAAGCCCAGAAACCCACTCTGGCGAAGTCGCTAACAAAGTTGCAACGCCATCGGAAATAAACGTTGTCAGTATCTCCACTAAAGACATTAGCATTACACCTGGTGAATTTATACCGCCTGCGCCAAAAACACCTTCGAAAGCAGTACCTTCAAAGGACACCCAACCTTCAGGTAATAATCCGCCTAAAAAGAATAAATTTTCAGAAAAAGTCAAGTGAAAAATCGTAAATAGTATCACTAAAAATATAGGAATACCCCAAATTTTATGTGTTAAAACTTTATCCGCTTTATCAGACGGTGTTACCACGAATTTTTCTTTATTTTTTCTTTTTAAGGTCGGTGAAAAATATTTGGTTATGTACTTATATCTAGCGTCTGCTATTAGCGCTTCAAAGTCGTCTCCAAACCCGTCGTATTGATGAGATTTCTTGAACGCTTCTACCATATTGACGGTGTCTTTATGCATTAACACTTCAATCTCGTCAAACTCTGCAAGTTTGACTGCGTGGAACATAGGATTAGATACGCCTTGACCTTCGAGCGCAATCTTTATGTCCCCTATTAAATGTTTTAGCGCAACGTCTTCTATAACAGTTTTACCATAACGAATAACAGAACAAACTTGGTGCGCACGCTCCATTAGTTTATCTAACCCTTCGCCCTTTAATGCGGAAATTTTTACTACTGGTATGCCTAACCTATTTTCAAGTGCCTTTTCATCAATATAATCACCACGCTTTTCAACGGCGTCCATCATATTTAAGGCAAGCACCATAGGCACGTCTATTTCTAAAAGTTGTGTGGTTAAGTATAAATTACGCTCTAAATTAGTTGCATCTATAATGTTAATAACACAATCAGGTTTTTCATCTAAAATATAGTTTCTTGCAATAACTTCTTCAGGAGTATAGGGTGACAAAGAATAAATACCCGGTAAGTCGACAATGGCAATAGGCTCGTCAAACTTCTTGTAAACCCCTTCCCTTTTATCAACCGTAACGCCCGGCCAGTTTCCAACGTGTGCGGTAGAACCCGTTAAACCGTTAAAGAGTGTGGTCTTTCCGCTGTTAGGATTTCCTGCTAACGCAAATCTATGCATATTAGGTCACCTCCAAAGTAATACAAGACGCTTCGCTATTGCGTAGCGACAATTCGTAACTTCTAACCGTTACTTCAATCGGGTCGCCAAGCGGTGCTTTTTTTCTTAAATATATTTCCGCGCCGTTGGTTATTCCCATATCATATAGTCTTCTTTTTATCTTTCTCTCTCCGCTAACGGATATTACAACCCCGCTTTCGCCTATAGAGAATTTGTCTAAAGTTTTAATCATATAACGCTCCAAATGTGAAATAAGTTTCAGTTTTCGTGTTTATATTATCATTTATATTCAACTTTGTCAACTAAAATGTGAAACTTTTTTCAGGTTTTTTAAAATTTGTGAAATTTTTTTCATATTCATAATCCTTGACAGCGCTTGTATTTTATTATATAATGTTGATATGAAAAACGTAGTAAGACAACCGAGACAAGAGCGGTCCATTGAGAAGAAAAACAAAATCATAGAGGCGGGTTATCAACTTTTTTCTGAAGTTGGTTATTACGGCACGAATACTGCTGAAATCGCTAAGCGAGCAGGTGTTTCAACCGGCATAGTTTACGGCTATTTTCAAGATAAGCGAGATATTTTAATTTGCGTTTTAGAGGTTTACATCAACAAGGTTTTCGACCCG
The DNA here is from genome assembly GCA_017648525.1 of Clostridia bacterium. Lineage (GTDB taxonomy): Bacteria > Bacillota > Clostridia > Christensenellales > Borkfalkiaceae > UBA1259. The sequence continues at coordinate 13 of JAGCIP010000232.1, read as the reverse complement.
TTTTTAAGGCTTT
>JAGCIP010000231.1 GCA_017648525.1 Clostridia bacterium | reverse complement strand
TCCACTCTTCATTATCTATCATTATATGAGCCTTTGGTCTTGCGCCACCACTAGAACCACCTAACCCATATACAAAATCTAAATCAACTGATTCACTTTCATCATTTAGAATCTTCTGAACTTCATCAGATAGTTTATCAAAGTCTAAATTATCTTGCTTAAATTCAAACGGTTGACTCGGCTCATAAGTCAATCCACCCAATCCATTTTTATTAATCAAAGATAACTTTGTCAAAATGGAAAGTTTATTTGGATTGATGCCGTTTTTAGTCAAAATTCTGTTCATAAGAAGTTCTCCCCAACCATCAGGCAGAGAATCCCAAAAAACACCATACAAACCATTAAACAACTCTTTTTTACTTATATACACTTTGTTGTCTAGTGGCAAAGACAAGGGAGAAATTGAAAACCCATTTTTCACCCATTCATCATCATATTGAAAACCTATTACAGACGGTTCGATTTCAGCAAGATATCCAACTATTCTTTCATTATATTTTACGGTTACTTTTTTAACGTCTTTAATCATAAATCTAAATCCTTTATATTAGTAATAATTCTATTACCAAACAACGCATTAAAATCTTCTAAACAGTTTAAGGATTTTGCAATTTTTAGTAACGAAACTAAAGAAATTTCACCAGTATTTTCAAACCTACGAATAGACGCATAAGCCACACCGGATTGTTGGGCGAGAAGTTTTTGAGATATCTTTAATTCTTTTCGTCTTAACTTAACTCTTTCTGTTAAAGAAACAAGAATAGACTGTATTGTTGGAGTATTAACAAATTCGCTTATATCAAAATTATTTTTCATAGTGTTAATATTTTAGCATTAGTTTTAATAATTGTCAACAAATTGCTAATATGATAACAAAAAAGTCTATATTACTTGAAAATAAATCTAATTACTTTCGTGTATTTCAAAACATTTATTAGAGTTCATATGTCAAAATAAAAATTTCAAAATTCTATAAAACAAAAAAATCGGGGTGATTGAATTAACAACCACCCCTTTTCTTTTAGCACGTATGATGTCCTATGAACTCCATATAATACATTTCCCTACCGTTAGACCCGCAAGTTTTGCAAGTCCAAGGATAATACAAATCATCATTATACGGCGTTGGATCACCATACTCCAAATTATAATCGCCACATACTGGACAGTATCCAGCTTGGCCATCCCCATCCTTAAAGTTATTCTTTACGATTCTCTTTTTTCTTTTCATAGCTTATCACCTTCTTTAATTCTTGCAACATACATAGAACATAACCACGCTTGATAATGTGCATGAGTTACTAAAATCAGTTCGCTTAATGCATCAAACGTCATACTGACTGCAACGTGATTCTCTGGCTTATTCCCAAACTTTGGCACAATCAAACCTTTTTCGTTCTCTTCACCAGGTCCACTATCAGCAACAAATAAGAAATCCGATTTCTGTCCAACAATTATCGAGGCTAAACGGGAAACACTCTTTCCATCCTCACGAGATTTTTTCATCTCTTTAAGGCGTTTAGCAGATGTACCTCCAAGAGTTTGATATATCGGAGCACTATCCCCACTCTTTTTCTTTTGATTAAGGATAAAATTCAATTGCCCGCAAATCAGTTTCCTATGAAGTTCCATAAACTCATCCACTGGTATGTATATCGCAACGTTATTTGTTTGCCTACTGCCGGATGGACGACTTAAATCATATGTAGCAAAGTTAAAATGTATCTTCCCGATTTTGAAGGCATCATTCAAACTTTCAACGAAACAATTTTTAGCATCTTTTCTTATTATTTGGCAATTATTATCTTCCATCGTCATCCTCCTTATTAGGAATAAGTAAGGTCATGCCTAGAAAATTATCAATACCACCATTAGACTCTACAAGGTTATCTTGAATCTGATGTAATGCAGCGTTTAGCGTCTTACAAAAGCCGTCAATATCAGTATAGGAAGTTCCGCTACCGAATCTCTGAGCAAGACACATCATAACATCATAGAAATCATCATCAGATAACTCGTTGATTTTAACAGCCATCTTTTCATTTTCCACGTCAATATGATGATACTCGATTTCGTCATCTTGATTTTCGTTATATAACTCCCTAACTATTTCAGTATCAGTTTCCGTAAGAGACCAACTTCCATCAACGTAAGAACCATCACTAGGAAGTGGAATTTCACCCTTTTCATCATAGGCAATTTCCATGGCCTCTTTCAGCGTGTTTGCTTCTACTTTTACAACACTACATTCTTCCCAAGTTACAGGAATTCTCCATTCTTTCATGGCTTACCTCCATTTAACTCTTCTTTAACTTGTTCAGCAACTTTCCTAATGTGTTTTACCATCCCGGTAGCCTTTTCAGCATTTAACTTAAACTGCTTCATAAAGTCTTTTTCCAAGTCGTAATCAACGTAAAGAAACGCAAAAAGATTATTATACATAAGCCCCTTAATTTTTTCAGGCGTATACTTTTCTAACTCCTGAATATCTAAAGCCATAGAAGAAACAACCTTATGCCATTCAATAAAGTATTCGTCATCAACTGGAATGTTGAATTTATTTAACCATTCCCTGACCGTATGTGTTACACGCTTATCACCACAATTTACTTTTTGGTTAATATAGACAATTTCAGATATTTTATCAGAATTCTCTAATTCGTTTTTATCTATTGAAATACATCGACCAATCGGAAACATCGCACATACTTCCGGTTTCGCATTATGTATTGCGCAGCGACTTCCTTGAAGCATTGGGCAACGTTTATTTTCCCCCACTGGTTTCAGTCTTACAATAGGAAGTCCTGACGAATCACCCACGTAACATTCGCAATATTTTTGAATAAACTCTTGGGGCTTTAAGGATAACTCTTTACATGCAACAAACAAGTCTTTAGGCTTTAACAGAATATCTTCTCTGTTAATACAGCACTTACCGCACATAGTACAATTAAACTTAAATGTTTCATCCAAACCGATTTTAAGGCTATCTAAATTTTCAGCTATGTACTTTAATTTATTACTCATTTTAGTTTAGACCCCCTTCTGTAGTTTTTCTTAAATGTTCTAAGTATAAATCATCAGTTTCAAGTAATTGAATTAGATATTCAACCATACAGCCATTTTCTCCTGGAAACCTATTATATTTATCGGGCACGATAACACGTAACACACTCCTATCGGTTTCATTAAATCGTTTCAGTTTTACAGGACAATCAAGATATATCCCTTCAATCAAATCGCCGTCTTCAAACCTAAACCCGTCTCGTACCATACAACCAAGAGTGTTTAAGATACGCATAATCTCTTCTTTTGGATAGTTCAATACTAATTGAAAGTTTAAATGATTGTAACGCTCCATACCATGAGTGTGTGCATTACACGCATTAGGTAGTAGGCCCATTTCAATCTCTCCGCATTCTTCGCAAACGTTCCCGTTTTTAACTAAATGAACTATCCAGTCTACTGGAAGATTTGGATAAATTATTTTTTGTTCACTAATTCCGGGAACCTTATAACTACTCATAATCAATCCTCCTCTCTCATCAAGTCAGCTATAGTATTCAAGTTTAATAACCACAAGGTACGACCAGATATATGCGTTCTTTCAAACCCGAATCCAAGCGCTTTAGCTAAAAGTCCTTTTGAGAACTGCATACCAATGCAAGAAACCGTGGTTTCCCCTTCTAATGGTAACGTCTCCTTAAAGTCTTCTAGCGTCACAGGTATT
>JAGCIP010000230.1 GCA_017648525.1 Clostridia bacterium | reverse complement strand
GATATAAAGATGGCAATTCATATGGACGACCCACCGTGGGATATTTTTGGTTTGCCTAGACTTTTGGTTGACGAAAAGAGTATTGACCGTTTCTTGAAGATGGTAGACGACGAATATAATTGTTTAACCCTTTGTTCTGGTAGTTTAAATGCTAATCCTGACAACAACGTTGCAGAAATTGTGAGAAAGCATTGTGATAGAATAGCGTTTGCACATATTAGAAACGTAAAACACTTTGAAAACGGTGATTTTAGAGAATCAAGTCACAGAGATTGCGACGGTGATACGGGTATTTTAGATATATTAAAGGCATACCACGATTGTGGATATAACGGATATATTCGCCCCGACCACGGTAGACATTTGTGGGGAGAAAAACCGGGAACGGTTCGTCCCGGATACGGTTTATACGATAGAGCGCTTGGCATTATGTACATGCTTGGCGTTTGGGATATGCTTGATAAATTACAAGGAAAGAATTAAAGGAGATTAAAAATGTTTAAAGTAGATTTAAGTAATAAAGTTGTTGCTATAACGGGTGCAGGTGGTATTATTTGTAGCGAATTTGCAAAAATTCTTGCGAAAAACGGTGCTAAGGTAGCACTTTTAGATATCAATTATCAATCGGCGGAAAATTATGCAAAAGAAATAGGCGAAAACGCTATTGCAGTTGCTTGTAACTGTCTTGATAAGCAAAGTATTATCGACGCTAAAAAGGCGATAAACGAAAAGTTTGGCGCAGTTAACTTCCTTATTAACGGCGCAGGCGGAAACAGCCCTAAGGCTACCACCGATAATGAAACAATGACCCCCGACCTTACGGGCGTTAAAGACTTTTTTGCATTAGACGAAAGTGGACTTAAATTCGTGTTCGATTTAAATATCACTTCTGCATTTTTGGTAACCCAAGTATTTGCAGAAGATATGATTAAAACGGGTGGAAACATTATAAACGTTTCAAGTATGAACGCTTATAGACCGCTCACAAAAATCCCCGCATATAGTGCGGCAAAAGCGGGAATATCTAACTTTACGCAATGGCTTGCCGTGCATTTTGCACCGTGTAACGTTCGTTGCAACGCTATTGCGCCCGGATTTTTCGTAACCAACCAAAATAGGGGACTTCTTTTCAATCAAGACGGCACTCCTACCGCAAGAACTAATAAGATTTTATCAGCAACACCTATGAAAAAATTTGGTGAAATTGAAGATTTATTAGGAACTCTTTTATGGCTTGCAGACGACAGCGCAAGCGGTTTTGTAACCGGTACTGTTATACCTGTAGACGGCGGTTTCTCTGCTTATAGCGGAGTATAATGGTTACATGGAACTCATATTAGCAAGCATTTCGCCAAGGCGTAAAGAATTGCTTGAAAAAGCGGGAATAAAGTTTACGGTAATACCAAGCGACTTTAATGAAGAAAACGTTTCTGACAATCCGCTATTAACAGCGCAATCCTTTGCTTTTGCGAAAGCGAAAAACGTTTACGATAAACTTGGCAGACCAGAAGATAAAATTGTTTTAGGCGTTGATACCGTAGTTTTTCTTTTTGGCAAAATACTTGGCAAACCTAAAAGCGCAGAACAAGCAAAAGAAATGCTTAAAAATCTTTCAGGGCACGAGCATTTGGTTATAAGTGGGTATTGCCTTTTGGGGAAAAAGATTAAAATTATCGGATATGATAAAACGGTGGTCGCTTTTAACAACTTGACGAGTGCGCAAATTGAAGAATACGTTAATAGCGGGCTTTATCAAGGCAAAGCAGGCGGATACGGTATTCAAGACGGGTATAATTTAGTTAAAGAATATTTTGGCAGTCAAAATAACGTTATCGGGCTACCAACTGAAAAGATTTTTGAACACTTTAAGGAACTTAATATTTAATAAAAAAGGCTTGTCCGTTATGGACAAGCCTTTTTGAGTCTTAATTTATTAAATTTCAACAATCATACCGTCGTAAGAAACCAACATATCAAGCGGGGTCGCAAGTCTTTCTAAATTTTCGTGTAGTGGGTTTCCATTATGTGAAAAATGGTGAACTATTTGTATGGTTTTTTGGTCAACCGCACCCATTTCCTTTAAGAGATTTTTGGTGCGTGTAATATTTTCAAAACCCATGTGCGTGCCAGTGTCGGGAATAGGTATTTCTACGTTTGTGCAGTCGTAACTAACCAAGTCAAAATAAATTTTGTTAGTTTTAATATATTCCCAAACGTTATCGTAAAAATAACCCGTATCATTAGCGTAAAAAATACGTTTTCCATCTTTTTCAATAATAAAAATAAACGCATCTTCGCTAAATTGATGTCTTGCAGGCAATGGCGTAATGGTATAACCGTTAGAAGTAAAAGGCTCAAACGCTTTTAAAATATGGAATTCAATGTTACCGAAAGGTTCTTCATTGTTAATTTCTTTAACAAAACGTTCGTATGCGCCTTTTGTGCAGTAAATTTGCAAGGTGTCAACCGCAAAGTTGTGCCCGTAAGGGGGCTTACGCATAATTAAATCTTTTGAATAAAAGTGGTCTGAGTGACTGTGAGTAACGATAAGCGTGTGCACTTTATCTAAACGCAATTTGTTGTTTAGTGCGTGCATATAAGTATCGGCGGGGAAATCTATCAAAAGACCGTCGTCAATTATTGCTTGAGAGCGTGTACGAATATTTTTACCGCCTAATTCCCTTGCTTTTTGGCAAAATTCACAGTTACAAAACAGAGCGGGCAAACCTTCTGCCGCAGCCGTTCCTAAGTAAGTTAATTTCATAGTAGTTACCTTTTTTATTATTAATTTTGTTTACAATATTATTGCACAAAACCTTTTACTAGTCAAGGTTTTTATGGAAATTTTTTAATGGAAAAATAAATAAAAAATATAGCAAAAATAAAAGCAAATTTTTAAAATAAAAGTGGACAATATGATACAAAAATGATATACTATATCTAATAATAGTAAGGTTTTAGGAGATTTGTGGTATGGAAAAAAGTATTTATCCTATATCGGCAACTTTTATTGACGAAATTTCGCACTATATGGCGGACGCTAACTGGGATTTAGACGACTGGGCAAAAGAGTTTGACTATATGCAAGAAGTGGGTATAGATACCGTTGTTATTATTCGTGGTGGTTACGATAACAGAATGGTTTACCCATCAAAATATTTTCCACATATTAAAGAAGAAGATGAAGATTTTGCTGAATTTATTTTTAGCCAAGCGGATGCTCGTGGCATGAAAGTCTTTATGGGTCTTTACATTACCACCCTTATTGTCGGCGACGCTGATGAAGAAGTTGAAAAGAATAAAATCTACGTTGACGAAGTTTTAGAGCGTTACGCACACCACAAATCTTTTATAGGTTGGTATTTACCACACGAAGCGCAAGCCGATTACGACGGAAAACTTACTAAGTTAATGACTGAACTTTCCGCACTTTGCAAGAGCAAAACTCCAGAAAAATTAACGCTTATAAGCCCGTTCTTCTCAACAGAAGTTGAGCCTGTTCCCGAAATTT
>JAGCIP010000229.1 GCA_017648525.1 Clostridia bacterium | reverse complement strand
AGACGGTCAATTTCGCCTGTTCGTCCTTGCGAGCCTAGCCTAACTCGTTTCTAAACGCTTATTTATGAACGATAAACTTAAACTTCGTTATGCGTCGTTTACCGCAAGAAGAGAACAATCTTAATGACTAGACGGTCAATTTCGCCTGTTCGTCCTTGCGAGCCTAGCCTAACTTGTTTCTAAACTCTTAAAACCAAATATAAAATTACGATATAAATAAGGAGAAAAAATATGTGTAAAATTAGAATTGAACTTACTGATGGAAGAAAAATGGATTTAGAACTTTATAAAGATATTGCGCCAAAAACGGTTGATAACTTTTTAAAGTTGATTGACGAAAAGTTCTTTGACGGGCTTTGTTTTCACCGTGTTATAGAAAATTTTATGATACAAGGCGGTGGATTTACCTTTGAAAATAGACTAATACCGAAAAACGCCAAAGAAACCATTAAGGGCGAATTTTACGCTAACGGTTTCCCAAATAACCTAAAGCATACTGCGGGCGTTATTTCAATGGCAAGAACAATGTTTCCTAACTCTGCAAGTTCACAATTTTTCATTTGCGTAACCGATACCCCACACCTTGATGGACAATATGCAGGCTTTGGCAAAACCATAGACGAAGAAAGCCTTAAAGTTGCGATTGACGTTTCAAAAGTGGCAACCACTTTCGTTGGCGGATACGACGACGTTCCTGTTGACCCTATCGTAATTAAAACAATTTCAAGAATTTAAGAAAAAAAGAAAGAAAAAAACCACACGAAAATTAGCAAACAAACTAAAAAGTGTGGTTTTTTATTATTTTGTGTAAATACTTGATAAAAACGAATAGATGTGTTATACTAATTGCGTCACACAAGTAAAATAGTATATTTGGGAGAGCTCTTTACTTTTTAAAGGGATATTTTTGCTTAGAATTGGGAATGATTGAATTTGAAAAAATGCAAATTCCACTCATTTTCAATCATAGGTTATCCTTTGCTATTTTGAGATTTGTGTGACAACAACGGAGTTTGCGTTTTCAGTGCGTTAACTTTGGTTGGCGCACTTTTTTATTTTAAGTAGGCAAAGGAAACACAAAAGTGAAAAAAAGAGAAGTTATAGAAAAAGTTATAAACAAAACACGTAGCGAAGTAATTGACGGCTTTTATATTTCTCAAGCACGTATGTGGGCTACCGAAAAAAAGTTAGTTAAAACCTTTACAAAAGAGCAAAAAGAACTGTACGACGAATATGTGAAAAAGAGAGATTTGTTTTACGCCATAGCAGGCGAAATTTATCAAAAAAAATTCTAAAAAGAAAAAATAGTAATAAAAAAGAATAAATAACGTTGTTATTTATTCTTTCTTTTTTACTCATAAAACAAGTTGCATATAATATTGCATTTAAAATTTTTGCAGGTTATAATAGCCACGACAAGTAAAAGCGCAATTACTTGTTTGCTTGTTTTACCTTTCCCGCAGTAACGGTTAATTTATTGTATGCCCTGCCCTTAAATACCGTTCTATCAATATTAGTTGCGGTGAAAATGGTTTGCAAGTGTTCTACCGCCCCTATGAGTTTTCTTTGACGAGTTTTGTCAAGCTCGCTCAAAACGTCGTCCAAAATGAGTATGGGATATTCGCCAAACCGAGCAAAGAAAGTTTCGGTTTCGGCAAGTTTAAGCGAGAGCGCCACCGTTCGTTGTTGACCTTGCGAGCCGTAAACACGCACGTCGTCTCCGTTCAATATAAATTTTATATCGTCACGGTGTGGGCCGATACCGGTAAAGCCCAACCGCAAATCACGGTCTAAACCTGTTTTTAAATCTTCAAACAGAGCGTAAGCAATTTCTTCTTCCGTGCCGTAATAACCACTTTCGGTTTTTAGGTCGAGAACTTCTTTGCCGTCTGATAAAAGAAGATGCTTTTCTTTGGCGATAGGTGCAATTTTCGTTAAAAATTCGTTTCTTGCACGAATAATTTTGCCCGCTTGCTTACAAAGTTGCTCGTCCCAGATAGGCAAGGTTTCACGAATAATTGAGATATTCGGGTCTTTAAGAAGAGTGTTTCTTTGAGAAAGTATCTTATTATAGCGTTGCAGAGCGTAAAAATACGACTTTGATTGTTGAGAAAGTGAAATATTCAAAAATCTGCGTCTATCTTCTGGGCTTTCTTGAACGAGTTTTAGTTCTGCGGGATTAAAGAAAACGCTGTTTATGTTTCCGAGAATTTCCCCGATTTTTAGAACTTGAATACCGTTGACGTGTATGGTTTTCTTGTCGTTTTTGTTAAAGTTAACCTTAACCGAAACGTCGCCGTACAAAGAAGACGCAACGCCGGAAATTTCGGCGCTGTCCTGCCCGTTTTTAATGACCAACTTGTCCTTGTTTGCACGTGGAGAGTAGCCCGTGCATAAAAAGAATATGGCTTCTGCCGCATTGGTTTTACCTTGTGCGTTTTGACCAGTTAAAATATTAACTCCGTCTAAAAAAGTTATATTTTCTTCCGTGTAATTGCGGAAGTTTTTGAGCGATAAGGACTTTATAAACATAAAACTAAAAAAAATTTAAAACTTTGGGTTGAATAACTTTATTTTTATTTAAAAATATTATATAATGTTTTTTACCTAAAAGCAACTATAAAAAGGCTTTTGTCAATAATTCGGCGTTTTTGCCCAAGCCTTTTTACCCTATAAATCAACTATTAAAGGATATATGATAAATGGAAAAAGAAAACTATGAAATTTTATGGGAACAAACCTTTTTGCCTGAATTAGAAAAAACGGTTAGTTCTATTGCGTTCGAAACGTACGTAAAAAATTTAGTTCCCGTTGACGTTAATGGGAATAAAATCGTTTTAGCAACGCCCGTAAAGGTTTTTGCCGACGCTATTCGTGATAAGGCTATCGGGAATAAAATGAGAGAGGCGTTTAGCAAGTGTAACTCTTACATTAACGATTTTGACGTGGTTGTTGCGTCTAATAAAGAAGAATATGAAAAACAGTTGGGTGATGACGAGCGTGAAAGAATTGAAACGCAAGGCTTGCCCGTTAACCCCAAATACACTTTTGAATCTTTCGTAGTAGGCTCTTCTAACGAGTTTATTTACGCTGCCGCAAAAGCGGTTGCCGAAAACCCTGGCGACGCTTATAACCCGCTATTTATTTACGGTGGAACGGGGCTTGGCAAAACGCATATTTTGATGGCGATTGCTAACTACTTAAAGTTACACTCTCCCCGCACAAACGTGCTTTACGCTACTTGCGAGCAGTTTACAAATCATCTCATTGAAAGCATTAGCCGTGGTAAAGGCACGGGTGCTGGCATTGATTTTAGAAAAAAATATAGAAACGTGGACGTTTTGCTTATTGACGACGTGCAATTCCTTGCTAAAAAGCAAGGCGTTCAAACGGAATTCTTCCATACTTTTAACGAACTCGTTATGCAAAACAAGCAAATAGTGTTGACTTGTGACCGCCCGCCGAGAGAAATTGAAGTTTTAGAAGACCGTTTGCGCACCCGCTTTGAAGGTGGCTTGTTAGCCGACGTTCAAGTTCCCGATTTAGAAACCAAAGTGGCTATTCTTAAAAGAAAGGCAGAAGAGAAAAAGTGTATCGTTGACCTTAACGTTTTAACCTATATCGCAGAGATGGACGATTCGGATATTCGTACCATTATCGGCAAACTCACAAAGGTTATTTTTGCAAGTAAACTTCACGAAAAACCTATTACTATAGATTTAGTTAATAATGCGCTTAAAGAATCTGCGGGCGAAAAACAAGAAGAACTCCAAGCAGAAGATATTATTACCTGCGTTTCAAACTTTTATAAGGTTACCAAAAACGACATTTGCGGAAAGAGAAAAAACAAAGAGTTCGTTCTTCCCCGCCAAGTAAGTATGTATCTTATTTTAGATATGATGACCTTACCGCAAGTTACCGTCGGCAACTTCTTCGGGCGTGACCACGCAACCGTAATCTACGCTCGTGATAAAATCGACAAACAAATAAAGACCGACGATAAATTAGCAAGAGAGATAAACGACATTAAAAAGATGTTACTCAAACAATAATTTTAAGGGCTTATAAACTTTGTTATGCGTCGTTTCTGCACGAAGCGAACAATCTCAATGACCAGACGGTCAATTTCGCCTGTTCGTCCGTGCGAGCCTAGCCTAACTCGTTTCTAATCCCTAAAAAAATTAAAACTTATGAATAGATTTATAGAAGGAAAATACGACGCCGTCGTTATAGGTGCCGGCCACGCCGGTTGTGAAGCCGCTCTTGCTTTGGCGAGAACCGGCTTTAATACGGTTATGCTAACTCTTAATTTAGACAGCATAGCCTTTATGGCTTGCAATCCTTCTATCGGTGGAACGGCTAAAGGGCAAATCGTTCGTGAAATTGATGCGCTTGGCGGAGAAATGGGGATAAATGCCGATAAAGCGCTTTTACAAATCCGCATGCTTAACCGTGGAAAAGGCGCAGCCGTTCAATCTTTGCGTGGGCAAGAAGATAAAAATTACTACCATACGCTAATGAAAAGCACTATGGAAAACACGCCAAACCTTAAAATTTTACAAGGCGAAGCGGTGGAAATTTTAACCGACGAAAGCGGAAAAAAGGTTTCTGGGGTTTTAACTTCATTTGGCGGAATATTAGAGTGTAGGTCGGTTATCGTTGCAACGGGTGTCTACTTAAACGGTAGCGTAATCGCTGGCGAGTGGAAACAAAAGTCAGGGCCGAACGGTTTCCAAGCGGCTAACGGCGGACTTACCGAAAATCTTATTAAATTAGGGTTTACCGTGCGCAGATTTAAGACGGGTACGCCCGCAAGAGTAGATGCACGCACTATCGATTTTTCTAAACTTGATATTCAAGACGGCGAGAGAGATATTTATCCGTTCAGTTTTATGAGCGAACAAGTACCACAAGAACAACGCCCTTGTTATCTAACTTATACAAATGAAAAAACGCACGAAATAATCAGGGCGAACTTACCCCGCTCTCCCCTATACGGTGGGCTTATCAAAGGAACGGGGCCGAGATACTGCCCGTCCATTGAAGATAAGGTCGTTCGTTTTGCAGATAAAGAACGCCATCAACTCTTTTTAGAGCCAGAAGGTGCGGACACTAACGAAATTTACGTTCAAGGTATGTCCACTTCTCTCCCGCACGACGTGCAAAAGGCTATGTACCGCACGGTTAAAGGGTTAGAAAATTGCGAGATTATGCGTTACGCTTATGCGATTGAATACGATTGTATTGATTCGCTTGACCTTTACCCTACTTTAGAGTACAAGAAGATTGAAGGCTTATACACGGCGGGGCAAATCAACGGAACGAGCGGATATGAAGAGGCGGCGGCTCAAGGGCTTATTGCAGGGCTAAATGCGTCGCTTAAAATGAGAGATTTACCGCCTTTAATTCTTTCTCGTGACGACGGGTATATAGGTGTTTTAATAGACGATTTGGTTACCAAAGGGACAAACGAACCTTATCGTATGATGACTAGCCGTGCCGAATATCGCATTGTGTTAAGGCAAGATAATCCCGACTTTAGACTTACCGAAAAGGGCAGAATTGCGGGGTTAGTTAACGACGAGCGTTATGCCGTTTACCAAAAAAGAAAGCAAGAATACGCCTTAGCAACAGAGCAAATGCAAGTTACGGCTAAACCCAAAGAAGTGGAAGAATTGCTTGCAAAATACGGCTATCAAAAACCGCAAAGCGGAATAAGTCGTGCCGATTTAGTGCGCCGTGGAATTCCCTTAAAGGAAATAATTGAAACGCTTGGCGGGTTTGAAAATATAAGTAAAGATATTATAGAAACGGTGGAAATCGACGCTAAATATTCTGGATATTTAGAAAAGGGATTAGAACTTATAGAAAAGGCAAAACGCCTTGAAGAAAAGAAAATTCCAGACGATATAGACTATTTATCTATCGGCGGACTTCGTTTAGAAGCAAGGCAAAAGTTAGATAAAATCCGTCCCGCATCATTAGGGCAAGCGGGCAGAATTTCAGGAGTTTCCCCTGCAGATATAGCGGTTTTAATGGTGTATTTAACTAAATAAAAAAAGAAGATAAAACATAAGCCCCGAGCAAGGTTTAGCCTTGCTCGGGGCGTGTTTTATTACAAGACGGTCTGTAAGCCGAGTTCTGTCGTGTACGGTCATTTATCTACGAGTAACGTTACCGTTACCCCCTAGCGATATTCGTTAAACCGTTTCGGT
>JAGCIP010000228.1 GCA_017648525.1 Clostridia bacterium | reverse complement strand
CGTTTTGGTCAAGATATCCTATGGTCGCCGAGCCGTTGTTGGGCTTGGTCCTAACTCTTAATCCGTTTACTTTGGAAACTGCATAAGATTTTTTCTTTTTTTCATCTTCTTCGCCGTTAAGCGTATCGTTAGTGTCGTTTTCGTCGGGGGAAAGTTCGGGCCGTTCAGGAAGGTCTGGCAAAATGGTTTCGGGTGGGGTTTGAGTTTGGTCAGTTACGGCGCTTACGCACCCGCATAAAGCAAATGTGAAAATTAGACTGAAAATAATAATTAAACGTTTCATACCTACATTATAGCGTGCTAATATAGACTGGTCAATAGGGGATTTATGGTAAAAAAATAGCATAGAAGAAACGCTTTGAATTTGTTTATTTTCGTGGTAAAATAAATAAAAACGTAATAGTGGAGTATTTAATGAAATTTGTTTTAGTTACCGGCGCATACGGTGGCATGGGGAAAAGTGCGGTCAATCAGTTGTTGGATAACGGTTATTCGGTAATCGCTTTAGACAAAACGGTTGGGGAAAAGAAAGAGAATTTGTTTCCCGTGCAAGTGGATTTAACTGACGAAAAGTCGGTGCAGACGGCATATCAAAAGGTTAAGGAAATTACAAACGACCTTTATGCTATAGTGCATTTTGCAGGTATATATGCGCTTAATTCTTTGGTGGAAATTGATGAAGAAAAGTTTGTTCGCATATTTAACGTTAACCTTTTCGGTGCATATAGGGTAAATAAGACTTTTTTACCATTACTTAAAGATGGTAGTAGAATTATAATTACGACTAGTGAACTTGCACCACTCGCACCGTTGCCTTTTACAGGGCTATACGCTGTTACTAAAAGTGCGTTGGATAAATACGCTTACTCTTTGCGTATGGAAGTTCAACTTTTGGGTATTCACGTTTCCGTTTTGCGTCCCGGTGCGGTTAAAACGGATATGCTTGGCGTTTCCACTCGTGCATTAGATGATTTTTGTGATAAGTCTAAACTATATTCTTGTAACGCAAAAAGGTTTAAGGGTATAGTCAATAGCGTGGAGGCTAAAAACGTTAGCCCCGATAAGATTGCAAAAGTTACCTTAAAAGCAGTAAACGCTAAACGTCCTCGCTTTATTTACAAGATAAATAGAAACAAGTTGTTGTTGCTCTTAAATATATTACCGCAAAAATTACAAACGAAAATTATTAAAAAAATATTAAAGTAGACCGCTTTGATAAAATTATTGCCGTTTGTAATAAATTATGGACAATATAAACCGCCCCTTGAAATCTTTACAATTTCAAGGGGCGGTTGGTTTTTTAAAAATTATTATAGAAATTAAAGAAAAAACGTTGTAACGTGCTATTATTTTTTCATTTTTTCATTGAATTTTTTGGGCGAAAAACCGGTGTGTGATTTAAATGTCCTTATAAAATTAGCATAGTCGTTAAAACCGCATAAATACGCCGTATCGGTTACGCTTTTGCCTTCTGATAAGTATTTTTTAGCCAAAGTTATTCTTAAACTAGTTATATACTTAATTACGGTTGTAGACAAAGTGTTTCTAAACAATGCGCATAATTGATTTACGGAAACAAAACAATGAGTTGCAATGTCTTTTAATGTGAGTTGAGTGGTAAAATTTTCGTTTATAAAATCTATTGCAAGTTTAAGTGTGGAGTTGTTCAGGTCGTTTTTATCAGTAATTTTATGAGCGTTCAAAATTTTGCCAACAACGATTAATATTTCTATTGCGTGAATTTTTTTATACAATAAATCGCCAAAATCACTTGTGCTTTTTAGGCTGTCAAAAAGATTACAAAGCGTTTTAACGGAGTCGTCGTCTAAATGAATTTTATCTATTTTATTTTTCTTTGAAAAAATATCGTATAAATTATCTTCGGGAGTAGAGTTTGTAAAAATAAATTCAGAATGAATATGAAAACTATATCTTAAAAATTTATCTTTATTTATTGCGTTAACTTTGTGTGCTTCAAATTGATTTATTATAAACAAATCGTTTTT
>JAGCIP010000227.1 GCA_017648525.1 Clostridia bacterium | reverse complement strand
GTTGCGTCTTTTCCGCCTTCTACGCCAGGTTGGTTAAAGGTGTCGATATTTAACATTGCACCAGTATAAGCCGTTTGCATTTCAAACATAAACAATAACTGACCGATAGTGAAAGCGTTAACTTCGGGTAAAGTTATAGTAAAGTTCAATCTCTTAGCAGTGGTTAAGGCATATTCCGTTGCCTTTCTTTCGGCAGTAATAAGTTCGTTTAAGGTATGACCACACAAGAAAGATACGTCTGGGAATTCTTCACAACCCTTACTAATTTCACAAGTTGAGCGGTAATTTTCAACCGCAATCAAAGTTATAACTTTATCAAACGGACCTTCTCTATATAATTGAACTTGAGAGTGTTGGTCGGTTACACCAAGTGCTTTAACGGGAGTTTGACCGACGAAAACTTTATTGCCGTCGTTATCAACAGCCTTGCCTAAACTTTCACCCCAAAGTTGACAGTACCAGTCTGCTATATATTTCAAACTGTCAGCATAAGGCATCATTACCGATATGTTTTTGCCGTTTTTCATTGCAAGGTATTGCAAGAAAGCACAAATAAGCGCAGGGTTAGATTTAATATCTTTAATTTTGCAAAGTTTATCCATATAAGCAGCACCCGCAAGCATAGCCTTGATATCAATACCTAGAACAGCCGCTGGCAATAATCCAACAGGACACAATTCAGAAAAACGCCCGCCAACACCGTCTGGAATATAAAATGTTTTTAGGTTTTCTTTTTTTGCTATTTTAATAAGATTACCTTTGTTAGCAGAAGTGGTTGCAATCATATGCTCGCTCGCTTTTTCACCATATCTACTCTTTAAAAGTTCCATTATGATAAGATATTGCGACATTGTTTCGCTTGTAGCACCACTCTTGGTTACTACGTTGAATACAGTTTTATCTAAATCCAAAACGTCTAAAAGCGCAATCATTCTTTCTGGGTCAACGTTGTCTTCAACGTATAACTTGGGGAATTTGCGCTTTGATTTCGGCAATTCATTGTGTCTTAAATGACAAAGTGCTTGAAAAACTGCAATAGGACCTAACGCAGAGCCACCTATCCCCAAAACAACGAAATTATCAAATTTTTTCTTGATTTGTTTTGCAGTTGCAATAATATCACTAACTATTTCTTTTTGGTTATAAGGTAATTCAGTCCACCCCATCATACCTTTGCCACGATTATTTTTAACCGTTTCAAAAGCGTTTTTGATAATTTTTGAATTATCTAAAAAATCCTTTGGCGTAAAACCTTGTTCTTCCCCAACGAATTCTGCCATCATATTGTTGTAATCGATTTTTACCTGCATTGATTTGCGCCATTGCGCATCTTTAATATTCATAAAGTCCTCCAAAATTTTGTGTGTATTAATAGTACTATATTAATAGTACTATATTATTAATATTTTGTCAATAAACAATGGAAATTTCTGCTAAAGATTATGACGAAAATTATCAAAAAAAACGAGAGTTAGCGTTTTCATTTGACTTTTATTATTTATAATCTTAAAATAAAAGAAAAAAACGAGTTTTAGTTATGGTTAAAAATATTATTTTTGATATAGGCAACGTTATATTAAAGTTTAGCAGAGATTTCTTGGTTAGCCACTTTTACAAAGGAGAAGAAGTTGAACTGTTAAAAGACGCACTTTTTAGAGATTGGGAAAAATTAGACGAAGATTTACTTTCGTTAGAAGAATATAAGCAAAACGTTCTAAATCGCTTACCTATACGTTTACATGCCCCAGCAATAGGCGTTTTGGACAACTGGGAATATTTTATGCGCTACACCGACGGAATTATTCCACTTATTCAAGACTTAAAAAATCAAGGTTACAACCTTTATATTTTGTCCAACATGACCTACCATTTTATAAATAGAAAATATAAGTTTCCTATTTTTGATTTTTTTGATGGAATAGTTTTTTCCGCCCCTATAAAAATGGTAAAACCTAACCCTGAAATATATCAGTATCTACTCGATAAATTTAGTCTTAACCCAACTGAAAGTTTGTTTATTGATGACATAAAAGAAAACCTTGCAGGAGCTGCAAGGTTTGGTATAAAAACTTTTTTATTTAACAATAATGCAAAAGAATTAAGAGAATTTATCTCAACCCTTTAAGTCATTGATTTGTGCGACGATTTTTTCACGCATGTCTATATATTTGTTAAGTTTAGCACGCTCAGAGTCTACCAAACTCTTGGGCGCTTTTTCTAAAAATCCGTTGTTAGAAAGTTTACCACTCGCTCTAGCAATTTCTGCTTTAACGCTGTTTAGTTCAGTTTCTAAACGCTTTAATTCTTGTTCAAAATCAACCAACTCGCCTAGCGGAACGAATAATTCAAACCCGTCTATAACTTGCGAAACAACCTTTTCAGTAAGTGCAGACTTATCTTCAATCAATTCAATGCCCGATACACCCGCTAATTTTTCAACGTAAATTGCGCCGTTTATTATGGGCTTTTTATTTTCAGTTTTAACGTATAACGTTACCTTTTTAGAAGGAGCAGCACCGAGTTTAGCCTTGATGTTTCTAACCGTCTTAATTATTTCCTTGATAGGCTCAATGTCTTTTACGCTAGATGCGTAATTTAATTTTGCACTGTATCTTGGGAAATCAGCAAGCATAAGCGGTCCGTTTGCATTAGGAATACTCTTATAAATCTTTTCAGTAACGAAAGGAATAAACGGATGCAATAATTTCATTATTTCGCCAAGAACAAATACTAAAACACTAACCGTATCGTTACGTTTTTTCTCATCTTCACCATAAAGAACAGGTTTTGTAAGTTCGATATACCAGTCGCAGAAATCATTCCAAACAAAATCGTAAAGATTTGCAAGCGCAACACCCATTTCAAATTTTTCCATATTTACGGTAACTATTCTTACCGTTTTATTAAGCCTTGAAATTATCCACTTATCAGCAGAAGAAAGTTTACAGTCTTGAATATTAGATATTTCTTTCCCTTCGGCATTTAGAAGAACGAAACGAGATGCGTTCCAAACTTTATTCATAAAGTTTCTAGCGCCTTCTATTTTTTCGTCCGAAAATCTCATATCGCTACCAGCAGCAACGCCGTTGATTAATGAAAATCTCAAGGTGTCTGCGCCGTATTTAGCAATAATTTCAGTCGGGTCAATACCGTTACCAAGTGACTTACTCATTTTTCTGCCTTGAGAGTCACGAACTAAACCGTGAATTAAAACGTCCTTAAACGGTATGCGTTTCATATGTTCTAACCCAGAGAAAATCATACGTGCAACCCAGAAGAAAATAATATCGTAACCAGTAACTAAAACGTCGGTTGGGTAGAAATATTCCAAATCTTCGGTCTTATCCGGATAACCTAAGGTTGAGAACGGCCACAATGCAGACGAGAACCAAGTATCCAAAACGTCTTCGTCTTGTTTTACGTTGGTGCTACCGCATTTGGTACATACCTTAACGTTGTCTTTACTAATTATCATTTCGCCACAATCTTGGCAGTAGAAAGCGGGTATTCTATGACCCCACCACAACTGTCTAGAAATACACCAGTCCTTAACGTTTTCCATCCAGTTGAAATAAATTTTAGAAAATCTATCGGGCGTGAATTTAACGCTCTTTTTTCTTACTACGTCAATTGCAGGTTTTGCAAGCGGTTCCATCTTAACAAACCATTGTTTAGAAACGATAGGTTCAACCGTGTGATTACATCTATAACAATGTCCTACGCTGTGATGCAAGGGTTCGATTTTTTCAAGAACGCCTAATTCTTTTAATTCTTCAACGATTTTTTCACGGCATTCTAATGCGGGCATACCTTGGTATTTACCAGCTAATTCGTTCATTGTTCCGTCGTCTGCAATAACCTTAACTACGGGTAAATTGTGTCTTAAACCAACTTCAAAGTCGTTAGGGTCGTGCGCAGGCGTAATTTTAACTGCTCCCGTACCAAATTCAAGTTCAACGTACTCGTCGTAAACCACGGGAATTTCCTTGTTTACGATAGGTAAAATTAAGGTTTTGCCTTCCATATCGGCATAACGCTTATCTTTGGGGTTTACTGCAACCGCAGTATCACCGAGCATGGTTTCAGGACGAGAAGTTGCAACGGTAACGTAACGGTCAGTTCCTTTAACTTGATACTTAATATACCAAAGATGACTATCTTCTTCAACGTATTCAACTTCTGCGTCGGAAAGCGCAGTTTTACAATCGGGACACCAGTTAATAATTCTGTCGCCACGATAAATTAATCCTTTTTCATAAAGATTTACAAACACTTCTTTAACGGCTTTAGAACATTTTTCGTCCATAGTGAACGCTAAGCGTGACCAGTCGCAAGACGAGCCGAGCGTTTTTAATTGTTCAATTATTCTTCCGCCATATTTTTCTTTCCAAGCCCACGCGCGTTCTAAAAAGCCTTCCCTGCCGATATCGTTTTTGGTTATGCCTTCTTTAGCCATTTGTTCAACGATTTTAACTTCGGTGGCGATTGATGCGTGGTCAGTACCTGGTAACCATAACGCACTATAACCTTGCATACGCTTAAATCTAATTAAGGTATCTTGCAAAGTTTCGTCTAATGCGTGTCCCATATGTAATTGCCCCGTAATATTTGGTGGGGGTATTACGATTGTAAAAGGTAGTTTGTTTGCATCTACCTTTGCCTTAAAATATCCGTTATTTTCCCATTCTTCGTAAATTTCTTTTTCAAACTCCGATGGGTTATAAGTTTTTGCCATATCCATAACAGGCTTTCTCCTTTTTAAATACTAGTAAATTATAACCGATATTCCGCTTAAAGTCAAATAATAAAACTGAACATTGTCAAATATAACGCAATTTTCATATAAATAAACTATAAAAAAAAATTAAACCCTATTTGGAGAATCAAAATGCGAAAACTTTATGCAATTTTTATGTCACTAATTTTAGTATTAATTCCGTTTAGCTCGTGTAATTCAATCGGTGACAAAACTACCGTTAAGCTAAACGAAGTAACTCACTCAGTTTTATATGCTCAGCTATATTTAGCCATAGAAAACGGCTATTTCGAACAAGAAAACATTAAAATCGAACTAACTAACGGCGGAGGCGCAGATAGTTCAATGACCGCAGTATT
>JAGCIP010000226.1 GCA_017648525.1 Clostridia bacterium | reverse complement strand
TGCCGTGAGTGTTGGAAGTGCAAATAAGTTATCCAACATTATTATTCCTAGAAAATATAATAACAAACCTGTTACAACAATTTTAGAAAACGCATTTAAAAATTGTGAAGACTTAATTTCGATTACTTTACCCAACACAATAACTTTAATAGAAGAATCTGCTTTCTATGGTTGTTCTTCTCTTGAAAGTATAAATCTTTCTTCTGCTTTAACAACTATTGAAAATTATGCTTTCTATAATTGTTTATCATTAAAATCTATAAATTTTCCAAATTCTCTAACTTCAATAGGAGTTGAAAGTTTTTGTAATTGCACAAGTATAACATCTCTTTATATACCTAAAAACATACAAGAAATAGGAAATAAGTGTTTTTATAAAACGAGTTCTTTAAACGAGTTGACATATGATGCAATTAATTGTAATGATTTCACTTATGCGTCAAAGGTGTTCCACACTCCAAATAGCAATATAAATGTTAAATTAACAATAGGAAATAATGTAAGGAGAATACCAAATAATTGTTTTACCTTTCTAGATGGTGGCGTGTCGTCTTCTTATGCTCTTGAACAAAGAAAGTTTAACATTGTTAATTTTTTAGAAGGCAGTGAAGAAATTGGAGAATCTGCGTTTAGGGGCTTTAGAACTTGTACGACATTAAATCTTCCAAATTCATTAAAGATTATTGGCAAAAAAGCATTATCTCAAATAACTAATATAACAAAAATAACAATACCTGCTAATATTACTTATATTGGAGAAGAAGCCTTCGAACGTTGTTCAAATGTAACCCAAATAAAATATTTGAATACAGTGGATTCTTGGAATAACATAAATAAAGGAGCTTACATATTTAACGGATTAAATTTAAATGTAGAATGTTCTAATGGCGTGGCTTAAAAACGCAAAAATCATATCAATAGTTGGGCGGGTAGTATAATTTTAAACAACATAATCTTGGGGTGGGATTAATTTCTCGCCCTAATTTTTATAAGCAAAAAGCAGTCCGTTTCAACACGGACTGCTTCATTTTTAATAATCACAAAATCCAACCTATAACAGCAAGAACAACTGCAACGGCAATTGCAACTATGGGTATTATATTTTCCTTGCATTTAGATTTTTTTCTTTTTTTATTTAATTCAATTAAAGAAGGGTGAGCTTTCTTGATTACAACATAAAATTCTTTCAATTCTTTTATGATTTTATAGTGTGCTTCAATGGAGTCTTCCTCCTTCTCAAAACGTTTATTTGTTCTTAAATCTGCTATTTCCTCAGTAATTTCTTCAAGACGAGGTTTTATTTTAGAATAATATGTAGGTAGTGCCTCTTTTATGACATCGATATCAAACGGGTCTAATATATCACAAATTTTGTTTCGGTAATTAATTGAAAGCATATCGCAAATATCAAATAATGCTCTCGCTAGATGACTTTTTAACTTGCGTGCTTCTTCTATAATATCTTTATCCTTATACTCGGGTAAATTTTCTATACCTACTATTCTCATTAGATGGTCTAATGCGGCACGAAATTCGTTTAAAGGTTGTAAATTTGTTTTTAATTCTGGGTCAGTTTCTTCACATAATGCATATAAAGACTTAATCGTATTATAAAGATTAAAAATTTCTACCCATTCTATGCTTTTGTTTTTTGTTGTCATTTTATGGTAATTTCCTTTTTAATGATTGTTCACGATAATTCTTATCTTCTTCAGCTGTTCTATACATTGCATTATTTATCCTAACACCACCAGTAAATGTTCTCGTTTTGTTACTCTGCTTAACCTCTTTAGTAATCTTGCTAAAAGCGGGGAAGTCTACGAATAACATTTCCTTTCTTTTTAACATTATTTCTCCTTAAAATTTATTTTACAAAAAAATTCTATACTACTATTATACTCAATCAAATTAAAAAGTCAACACTTTATGCTAAAATACTTTGATTCTACTAAATTTATATTCTAAATTTAGATTGGTTAATTTTTTATTACTACAAGGACATACATTTACAATAAATTTAAAATTCGAACATCTTCCCGAACGCTCCGCCAACAAACGAAAACCCTACGTCTTGTACGTGGGGTTTTTGTTTTGTTCGTGAATGTAATTAGGAGAGGATTCGAAACAGCGTTAAGAAACGGTAGTCACCTATCGTTTTAGCGGTGACCGAAGATTTTTGCAAGGCACAAGTTGGCGTTTTATGTTTTTGCCTTGCAAAAAGCAAGAAGAAATGCCTCTCCTCTCCGCCAACACAGGAATAGCACCCAATCGGGTGCTATTTTTATTAAATCTAATTTAACTCTTATTTGTTTTTATCTGGCTTTAATGTTGTCAAAATAATTTGCCATTTCTCTTACCCTACTCTCCATTGTTTTAAGCCCTATCTCTAAATCGGGCTGAGCAATAAGCCATGCGTCGCATTCCAAGGTAAACGCACCGCTATAACCGACTTTATTAAGCGCAATTATCACTTCGTTAAAATTAATTTTATTCGTGAACGGCAACCCGTGTAGGTCCTTAAATTTATCATTGTCGTGAATATGTAGTGCACAAACTTTACTCTTTAAACTTTCTATCATTTGCACCGCGCTAGTATCAAGACCGCGCATTTCCGCATGCCCGATATCCACGCAAGCAACCAAATAATCGTCGTTAACCATTTTTAATAATGATGAAAAATCATTATGCGTAGAACAAATGGTTTTCTTTGCAATATTGTTGTCAAAATCCCAATCCCACATGTTTTCCGTGGCGATTTTAATACCCATCAACTTTGCAAAAGGTAATAATTCGCTAAAAATTTCTGCATTTTCAGCCAAACTTTTATTTGTATCTGGGTGAATCACACAAATTTTTCCACCGACAACGGCGGTAAGTTCTAACGATTTTTTTATGTAATCTTTTATCTTACTATCAAAAATGGGAAACGGCGCATGCGACTGATTACAAAAAATGCCATTATCATCACTTATCTTTTTTAATTTTCTTGCAAATCTTAAACACCCACTTCCATTCAACGGATGATTTAAGAAACTTGATTCACGAGTATCCCAATCAAAATTAACAACGTTGCTCATCATAGAGAAATCCCACGCGTCAAAGCCTGCTTTTGCAATTAGTTCTATTGCCTTTTCTTCACCAACACGTTTAGCGGACGAACAAATTTCGGTAGAAACTATACTTTTTGTCATCTCTAATCTCCTTGTTTTTATAGTATAAATACCACAACGTTATTTTTGCAAGCAGGTTATAACGTATTCTAAATCCCTCTTGTCTAAATCGTCGCTTACTTGTGATAACAAAGTGAGTGCCTTGTTTTTCAAATACTCGCGGTCTAATTCTCGTGGCTCGCCCAAATAAGCGTATGCGTTATCATAATAAATTTTATCAAGCATATTGGGCGTAAAATCTTTTCCGTGCCCTTTATACGGGTCGGTGTAATATAAAGCGTCTTCGTCCGTTTCAAAGAATTTTTTTACCAAAGTTGGACGAACGAGCAACCACTCTTTATCAATAGGTACGGTAGTGTTAAAAGTATCCGTGCCAAAAACAATACGCGTATAATACTTCTTAAAAAACGATTTCCAAATATCCCAATTTTTATCCATATTCAATAATTGCTCACCACCAGGTGTGACGTCTAACATAGAATTAGGATAAGTATCTAAAAATTTTGCAGCCATATTTATATCGTAAGACATAAATCCGCAATGCGCTAAAATTATTTTTAGATTTGGGTGTCTTTGCATAACCCTTTCTAGTTTTTTGTGATATTCTTCCTTTGTTGGGTATGTATCGTCATAACAATTTCCATGCTCACGCGCCCACTCGCTACATTTTTCAACGTCCCAGTTTTCCGCGGGGTTTGCCAAATGCAATAAAATCGGAAATTGTTTTTCTTCCATAAAGGTATAGAATTTTTCGTACACCAAATCATCTATTTGATGACCGAAAAATCGCGAACAAACGGGGTGACCTTCAATCATTTTGAAACCGTCTCCACCCGCATTATAAAACTCTTGTGCTTGAAGAAGTAAATCGTCCGCAAGTTCTTTTTC